>JBCDMB010000005.1 GCA_038744685.1 Verrucomicrobiota bacterium | reverse complement strand
TCCTCTTATGTCGATATAGGATAGATCCGTGTCGTGCATCCCAATCTTGCAGCACAACACTGAACGAAGGTACAGCCTTTTTTACGAAAAAATGTAAGCTCCCAAATGGGCTCTCTAATTATGCAATGGCATTAGGGTTTATCCCTCGATGACGGAGCCCGTAAAATCCACCTATTATCGAGGCGTAAACCTACTTCGCTCTGCGAGCTACGGAAGGTCAAGAGTCTCTTCCTACAGAAACTCTAGAGGCTACCCCTCGTGCCTCTTCAAAGCAATCGAGGTATTGTGTCCGCCAAATCCGAGGTTGTTGGTGATCGCAACATCCACTTTACGGTCGATCGCCTCGTTGGGAACACAGTCTAGGTCACAATCCGGGTCGGGTTCTTCGTAGTTGATCGTGGGAGGGATCATTCCGGTTTCGATAACTTTGCAGCAGGCCGCGGCTTCGATTCCCCCCGCTGCGCCGAGAAGGTGGCCCGTCATGGATTTCGTCGATGACATAGCCAGTTTCTTTGCGTGGTCCTCAAAAACCTTCTTAATCGCGAGTGTCTCAAACTTGTCATTGTACTTTGTCGAGGTACCGTGCGCGTTGATGTAATCCACGTCCGATGCTGCAAGCCCGCCATCCGCTAGAGCGTTCTCGAGGGCCTCTGCCAATCCCTTACCCTCGGGATCCGGCATGGTAATATGATGCGCGTCACAAGAGGCAGCATAACCCGCTACCTCACAATAAATTTTCGCTCCTCGGGCCTTCGCCGATTCTTCGGACTCGAGGACGAGAATTCCTGCCCCTTCTCCCATAACAAATCCATCCCGGTTTAGATCGAAAGGCCGGCTCGCTTTCTCAGGGGTATCGTTGAAAGAGGTGCTCATGGCCTTCATCGAGCAAAACCCAGCGTAACCCAGCCGTGTGATCGCAGCTTCACTACCGCCAGCAATCATGATGTCGGCCCGACCCGTCCGAATCATTTCGGTTGACTCCCCGATGGAGTGGGAACCCGTCGCACAAGCACTGACTACCCCAAAGTTGGGTCCCCGAGCGTTGATCTCGATCGCCACGACGCCCGACGCCATATTGGCAATCAATGCGGGGATCATAAAAGGAGAGACTTTCCGCGGGCCTCGCTCGAAGAGCCGAAACGACTGTTCTTCGATGGTTTCCATTCCCCCGATCCCTGATCCAATCAGAACACCTATGCGGGAGGGATCAACACTTGAAGGATCCAGCGAAGCATCCGTTAGGGCCAGTCGGGTTCCCGCAACTGCAAACTGCGTGTAGCGATCGTTTCGTCGGGCCTCCTTTGGGTCCATGTACTCGGACGCATCAAAGTCTGTGACTTCTGCACCGACTTGGCTTGCGTATTCCGATGCGTCAAACCGCGTGACCCGGCCAATACCCGGTTTCCCGGCCAGTAGTGAGGCCCAGTAGTCGTCAACGTTGCTCCCGAGGGAGCTTACGATTCCAAGGCCCGTTACAACTACTTTGCGTCTTTCGGCTTCCGGGCTCATCGCACTGCATACCAAACGAGAGAAGCCTCTCCCGCCGGCCTAGGAGGACTTGCTCTTCAGATATTCGACAACACTGCCAACCGTCTGGAGCTTTTCCGCATCCGATTCAGGGATTTCCCCATTGATCTGGTCCTTGAATTCCTCTTCGAATGCCATAATCAACTCGACCGTGTCCAGTGAATCGGCACCTAAATCGTCTAGAAAGGAAGCTTCAGGAGTCACCTGCTCTTCATTCACGTTGAGCTGGTTGACGATAATTTCCTTAACTCGTTCCTCGGTGGTTTTGTCTGCCATAGTCCTTGTGCTTAAAAGGTTTGTGAAAGAAACGAAAAATCACATGACCATACCACCGTCAACCGTAAAAACCTGCCCGGTGATGTAGCCAGCAGACGGTCCAGCAAGGAAACCGACGATCGCCGCAATATCCTCTGCGGAGCCCATTCGCTTCAGAGGGATCATCTTGAGAATATTCTCCTGAATCTCCTCAGAAAGTTCGTTGGTCATATCCGTTTGGATAAATCCAGGCGCAACGGCATTTACCGTGATGGACCGAGCCGCGAGCTCCTTGGCAAGGCTTTTGGTAAAACCGATCATACCCGCCTTCGCAGCAGCGTAGTTCGCCTGCCCCGCATTCCCAGTGAGACCGATCACCGAAGAGATGTTGATAATTCGACCCCAACGTCTGCGGGTCATGGGACGGACCAGATTCTTCGTCCAATTGAAGCAACTTTTGAGGTTGGTCTGTAACACCGCGTCCCAATCCTCGTCACTCATCCGGATAAAAAGCATGTCACGGGTAATTCCCGCATTGTTTACCAGAACATCAACGCATTCATATTTCTCGAGAATCTTCTCCGAAACTTCCGCCACTGCTTCCGCATCGGCCACGTCGCATCCGTAGGCCTCAGCTTCTCCTCCCTCACTTCGCACAGCGTCAACTGCACGGGAGGCAGATTCCTCAGAGCGTGCAACACCGATCACTCTGTAACCCGATTTACCGAGTTCTTTGGCGATCGAAAGCCCAATTCCACGACTGGCTCCAGTCACCACTGCGGTCTTCTTTACTTCAACGTCATCTGACATGTCACCACCCTGTCTCCAAAACCGCTATCGGGCTAGGAAAAATTTGCAGGTTGGTACTACTTCACGTTTACCCTCGGGATTGAGCTTCAAAACGAATCCTGACTCCGGAGCGTTTGATATGGATAAAACCACCAAGAAACCCAAACTGCTGTCATGTCCAAAAGAGTCAGGCTTCAAAAATTCATTTCCCAAGCTGGGATATGTTCCAGGCGGAAGGCTGAGGACCTGATTCGCGAAGGCCGGGTAAGCGTCGACGACAAAGCCGCTGAGCTAGGGCAGACCGTAGACCCTGAAAAAGAAAGGGTCTTTATCGATCAAAAGCCTGTAGTTATGGAGGAGAAGCCTCACCTCACTCTGATCCTGAACAAACCGCGTCACTACGTCTGCACTCACTCCGATCCTCACCAAGACGAGACTGTCTTTGACCTTCTTCCCAAACAGTGGCGCGATCCGCGACTCGTCTGTGCAGGGCGATTGGATAAAGATAGCGAGGGGCTTCTGGTGCTTTCCACTGACGGAGAATTAGTCCAGCGGCTGACTCATCCTTCCCGCCGAATCGTTAAACGATACCTCGTAAAGGTTCAGCGGGACCTCGAAGCAGCAGATGTCCCTAAATTACTGCGTGGGAGGACGATCGAGGGTCAGTGGCTACAGTTTGATAAACTGGTTCCGCCGAAAGGACTCAGAACAGAGTTTGAAGTGCATCTCGACCATGGAAAAAAGCGGGAAATTCGGCGACTTCTCGAATCCTTTGGCTACCTAGTGAAACGCCTGAAACGCACCCAAGTCGGTGGATTAAAAATGCGCGGGTTGGCGCGAGGACAGGCAAGACCCCTTCGGTCGCCCGAAATCAAGGCCATGCTTTCGGAAAAGTATCGAAAGGAAGAGTGAGTGAATTTACCAACCCTGAGAGGCACCTGGAGGCAAGTATTTCGGCCTGCTCACAGGAGATCCCACATTATTCAGTTGTTCCCATCCAACAATATCGCCTATTCTCTGCACTCACTCACTCACCTTTTTGTCAATCCAGGTCATGAAACTTGCATTTCTCCTCTTTTCGTCTCTCGGGCTGGTTCTGTCCGTCAATGCCGAGATTGAAATCCTTTACCTTTCTCCCTCTGAGAGTTCTCCGGTTCTCGGCTCTGTTTCGACTGGTTCCGAGCTTTACGAATCTGCGGTCCCGGTTGAGGGTAAGGAGCCTTGGATGGAAATCACGAGGACCGACTTCTTTAGCGGTTTCATTGCTCAAGACAGCCTAACTCCTGAAGGCACTGTCGAGGTTGGAACTTCAGTTCTTCTCACGCCATCCCGCACTGGACAGGTGCTTACTACGGTTGGAGAAGAAGACGAAGTGACCATCAACCTTGTCGATGACTGGACCGAGATCACCATCTACAAATCCGTTCCCGGTTATTTCATCCCTGCAGACGCAAAACCGGTTCCAGCATCGACCCCTCCAGACTCAGCTCTTGGCCGCTCCAGAATCACCTATGCGAACGATCCTCTTCTGCGGCGTGCGGAGGGGACTAGATACGTAGCGCCCCGTCCCACCCCGCAAACCCAAATCGCAGTATCGGAGCCGATTGCTGCTCGGGCGACCACACCATCAGCCGTTCCCTTGACGGGTTTTGAAGAAGCGGATACCCTCAATCCCGCCTTTGGTCGCACGGCACCTGATGGCAATTCAAGGGGATTCACCTTGGGTGCTGGGTCCACGCCGATTCCGCAGAACACCGCAGCACCCTATCTTGACGCCCCGCTAGAAGCACCCACCTCAATCGCGACGATCCCGGAACCGACTGTCGAGACCCCTGCTCCGCGAATTGTCCCACCGACTCAAGCACCTGCAGTAGACGCTCTTCAGGCGGAAGAATCAGGGGCCCTGTTTGAAGAGCCCGACACTGACATTCTTCCCGTTGAAGAAGTTCCAGTCGAATCGATGGCGGTGTCCGACGCTGACGACCAAGCGGCGTTACAAGATGAGGCTCTTGATGCAATTGAACCCTTAGCGGGAGACATTTCCGGAACCGGAGATTCCGAAGCCGAAGTCATCCCGCTTGCTCCAGCCGCAGTTGTCACGGGAACGGTCGCGGCTCCAGAGCCCATCGAGACTGCCAGCGATACTCCAGTTGAAGAGACACCAACGGAGATCGTGGTAGTGGAAGAAGAAGTCGAAGTAACCACCGAAGTGGCGGAAGCCATCGTTCCGGGCATCTCGCAACCCATCATCGAAAACGAGCCTCCTTTGATTCCCCCCACGGATACGAACCGGATTTACCTGGGTAGAATGCAACGCACGAGCAAAGGTTTCTGGGGATCAAAACCGCCCTATGATTTCGAGCTGCTGAATTACGCGGGCGACAGGATCGCCTACGTCGACCTTTCCGAGATTCCTACAGGGAGCTATGACAAATTCACCGAACAGATAGTTCAGGTGTATGGAACGCTGCAGCCCTTCCCCGATGAAGACGTTCTCTTGATCAAGGCAGCCAACGTAACCCTCCGCTAGGACATTCCGAAGAGAACCCCGTGGAATTGATCGACGGTAACGCGATCGCTCAGGAGATCATCGCCGAAGTCGCTGAGGAGGTCTCTACCTCGGCAAAAAGCAAACCGCCAACCATAGCTTTTATTCGCGTCGGCGAAGATCCCGCCTCCGTATCCTACGTCCGCAAAAAGGAAAAAACAGCCGCTTCCCTCGGGATCGAAAGCCAGCTGCACCTTTTTCCCGACACCATTTCTAAGGAAGATTTATTTGCCGAGATCGACAACCTCAACGCGAATCCAGCGATTGATGGAATACTGGTTCAATCTCCCCTTCCTAGCCATATTTCAGACCAGGAGGCTTTCAATCGTGTCCATCCGTCCAAAGACGTTGATGGATTTCATCCCTCCAATTTAGGCAAACTTTGTCAAGGAGATGAGAGTGGTTTTGTCGCCTGCACACCTAGTGGTGTGGTCGAGCTCCTTTCGCGATCGGGAGTCTCCATACCCGGCAAACAGGTAGTGATTGTCGGGCGCAGCCTTATCGTTGGTAAACCCCTTTCCCTACTTTTTCTTCGAAGGCACCCGATGGGGGATGCGACTGTATCCATCTGTCACTCGAAAACTCCCGATCTCGCTGCGCTGACCCGCGAAGCGGACATCCTCGTGGCAGCAGTCGGTAGGCCCGAAATAATCCGCGGTCCCATGGTCAAACCGGGCGCCGTCGTCATTGATGTTGGAGTCAATCGCGTTCCGGATCCATCCCGGAAGTCCGGCTATTCGCTCAAAGGAGATGTCCACTTTCCCGAAGTTTCTGCCCTAGCCTCCCGGATCACTCCAGTTCCTGGAGGAGTGGGACCGATGACTGTTGCGATGCTCATGCGAAATACCGTCAAGGCTTGGCACTTGGCTAATGGAAGTGCATGAGCCTTCCGGAAGATCTTGATGATCCGCAGAATACCGCGGAAAAATCCCTAACGGAACCTGCTGGCATCGGTGCTCGATTCGGGGCTCTCTGCCTCGATATGATCCTCATAATTCTGGTATTCGTAGTTCTGCTGACTCAAGTCGTTTTTCCCTTCTACTATCCAGGTGCTATGGATGAACTTCAGGAGTGGCTCGAGTACGTTGAGGAAAGTGGGGATGAAACCGAGCCTCCTCCCATGGGCGAAAACCTTCAAGAAGCGTTCAAGTCCTCGAACGTTTTATCGTTCTTCTTCATTTTCCTTTATTTCGCGTTTGTCCCTGTTTTTATGGGAGGAGGTACGCTCGGCATGAGAATTTTTAATCTTCGTATCCAAAATAGGGACAAATTGGCCCCGGCGTCGATAGGCTCATTGATGATCCGAAGTGCAGTTAAGACCTTTTCCATCCAGGTCTTGTTTTTACCCTATTTGACCCTGATTGCCTTGGCCAACTTCCTGGTCGCACTCACCAACCCCCGTCGCGCCACCATCCACGATATGTTTGCCCGGACAGTGGTCGTTCGAGGACCTGCGTTCTCCCGTTCATGAAACTGAAGGACAGAATTTTGATCGTAGATGACGAGCCGGTAAACGTTGAGGTTCTCCAGCGAAAGCTGGAGAAAACCGGCTACGAAGTCAGGACGGCGACCAACGGTTTCGAGTGTTTGGATGAGGTGAGAAAAGAGGCTCCCGACATCATTCTACTCGATATCATGATGCCGGAAATGGATGGCGTCGAAACCTGTCGACGCCTAAAAGCGGATCCCAAAACCGCCACCATCCCCGTGATTTTTGTTACGGCAAAGATGGACAAGTCCGACAAGATTTCCGGGCTCGATCACGGAGCGATCGACTACATTACCAAACCGATCGACATGGAGGAGACGATGGCTCGTGTCCGAACCCATCTGAGGTTGAAGATGATGCATGACGAAAACCTTGAGTTGCAGCAGCGGTTGGAAGAGGCCCGCCGCACCGCTGCCGTTGGTAGCATGACGCAGGGGATCGCACACAACCTCAACAACCTGCTCGGAGTAGTTGTTGGCTATCTGGATCTTCTGAAACTCAGGACGAGCCAGCCGGACAAGTTGGAAAATGGGATCGCATCCATGGAGAAAGCGGTCAAACGCATGGTCGATCTTGTCCGCCAGCTGAGCTTGATGGCGACCGACGAGCCGGTCACGAGCGCTCGTGCGGGGATCGCGCAGTGCGTGACCAACGTGATTGATCGGACAACTCGCAAGTCTGAATCCGGAGCACAGACGGTTACGGTCAAAGACAACCTTCCCACGGATTTCGAAATACACACTTCACTGGAAACACTAGAATCCTGTTTTGAGCACCTGATCCGCAATGGCATTGAAAGCTATCCCGAAGGAACGCCAGCAGACGATCGCAAGGTAGCCGTCACCCTGAATTTACTCAGGGAGGGAGCGGATCGGCAAATCGAGGTTCTGGTTCAGGATGAGGGAACGGGTATTCAGCCATCAATAAGCGACAGGCTATTTGATCCGTTTGTCTCCACGAAAAACTCCGTTGGGCGAGGTTTCGGACTCACCGTGGTCAAGCATTCCGTTTCTCGATTGGGAGGGGGAGTAACCATCGGACCGAACGGATCTGAACCTGGGACCTGCGCCGTTCTGCGCATTCCCTTTGATTCCGAATGAACTCCCACGGGAAAACTCTCCCACCCACCCTTTTTGTTGGAGCGGGCAGGATGGCTTCTGCCATTGTCCGAGGCATCCTTGATAGCGGACGAGCCGGTCCCGAAAAACTCTATTGCACCTGTGGGAACGACCTAACTGGACAGCACCTCGCAGAGGCAACGGGAATCCATTTTGCAGAAGACCCTGGGAGCATTTTATCCACAGTAGACCTCTTCTTACTCGCCTGTAAGCCGCAGCAATTGAAAGACCTCCCGGCTTCACTCTTCACAGGCACATCCGGCAAGCTCGTTGTTTCCATTCTCGCGGGAATCCCAATCAACCGCCTTTCTGCCCTTTCTCCTCTAGCCCGCAACGTAGTCCGCGTCATGCCCAACACCCCGGCCCAAATTGGAAAGGGCATATCGGTTTATGCCAGTCGCGATCCTCTTTCCGAGGAGGATCAGTCGATCGTTGAGTCGCTCCTTTCCTCAATGGGAAGTGTTGTCTCACTTCCCGAAGATCTTATGGACGCGGTGACCGCACTGAGCGGCAGCGGACCCGCCTATCTATTTGAATTCACCCGAATCCTGACAGAGGCCGGAAAGGATATCGGCCTTTCCAATGAAGTTTCGTCTGAACTCGCACGTCAGACAATTATCGGATCCGCAGCACTCATGGAATCGAGAAGCGACGCTACTCCGTCAGAATTGGTCGATGAGGTCACTTCTCCTGGTGGAACTACAGAAGCTGCCTTACAATCGTTCGGAAATAATTTTGAGCGAGTAGTGGTTGAGGCGCTAAGGGCGGCACGGGACCGCAGCCGCGAACTTTCCTCACTCTAGTAATGGCGCAAAAGATCATTCCCAGCCTCCCTCATCGTGCCTCTCAATTGAAGCACGATCTCTCGAAGAAGAAAATTCTTGTAACCGGTGGAGCAGGATTTATCGGCAGTGCCCTCGTATGGGCCCTGAATCAAAAAGGCCTTACCAACATCGTCATTTCTGATTTTCTCGGTTCCGATGAAAAGTGGAAGAACCTTGTACCCCTGCGCTTTGACGACTATCTCGAAGCCGACTCCCTTCTCGAAAGGGTGCGCTCGGGAAACGATTACCTAAAGAGCTTTCATACTGTCTTCCATCTGGGAGCCAACTCCAGCACGACTGAAACGAACGCCCGGCATCTCATCCAAAACAACTTCGAGTTCACCAAACTCCTTTCCTACGCAACCCTCGGGCAGGGGAGTCGATTTGTCTACGCCTCTTCTGCTGCCACTTACGGAAACGGCGAATCCGGAATGAGCGATCAGGCAGACGATCTATCCATTTTTCGCCCGCTCAACATGTATGGATATTCCAAGCACATGTTTGACCTTTACGCGAAGAATAACGGATTCCTCGAAGAGGTTGTCGGGCTCAAGTACTTCAATGTTTACGGGCCCAACGAACAACACAAGGGAGACATGCGGAGCCTCGTGATCAAGGCCTACGAACAATTGGAGGCCGATGGTTGCATAAGGCTCTTTCGCAGTCATCGGCCTGACTACAAAGACGGTGAACAGATGCGGGATTTCCTTTATGTTAAGGATGCTGTGAAGATGACCATTCATCTCGCTGAAACCTCGAAAGCCGGAGGCCTATTCAATCTCGGGTCGGGAGAAGCAAACACTTGGATCCGGCTGGCCAAAGCCATCTTCAAAGCGGCAGGAAAGGAAGAGAATATCGAGTTTATCGACATGCCCGAAGCTTTGCGGGATAAGTACCAGTATTACACCTGCGCCAATGTCGATAAGCTCCGGGACTCCGGTTATGAAGAGGCGATCACTGTTCTGGAAGATGCTGTAGGCGACTATGTCCGTGAATATCTTATCCCTAGCAAGCGACTCGGTGATTAACACCCCGCGCAATGCTCTTCACCGCCCTTGAGATACTATAAAAGAGAAGAAATCACCCGCTGAAGAGAAACTTTGAGAGCGGTTTCTGAATCCCTAAAGTAATAACGAATCTAGATGAAACTAGCCTCTTGGAACGTAAACGGACTGCGCGCATGCTTGAAAAAGGGCTTCACGGAATCAGTAGCGGAATTGGATGTGGATTTTCTCTGCCTTCAGGAAACCAAGCTCGGGCGAGACGCACCACCAGAACTCGATCTCCCAAGGCTAGCCCACAGAGTATTTCACAACGCCGAGAAACCCGGCTACTCCGGAACCGCGATCCTCTCGAGTAAGAAGCCCAATTCGATCGAAACGGATTTAGGAGACTCCAAATTTGCAGGTGAAGGCAGGGTGATCGCAGCCGAATTCTCCGACTTTTATCTCGTGAATTCGTACGTCCCCAATAGCCAGGACGGCCTTCGGAGACTTGTCTACAGATGCAACAAGTGGGAGCCCCGCACCCGTGACTACTTACTAAGTCTCTCCCAAGTAAAACCCGTCCTCTATTGCGGAGACCTGAATGTCGCGCACAAGGAAATCGACATTGCCCGTCCTCAGGCCAACCGGAGAAACGCTGGATTCACTGACGAAGAACGTCAGGAGCTCACCAATCTCATCGAAGCCGGGTTTATCGATACGTTTCGTCACTTTCACCCCAAAGCGACCGAACGCTACTCGTGGTGGAGCTATCGAGGAGGTGCCCGCCAGCGAAACGTGGGCTGGCGCCTTGACTACTTCCTAGCATCGGAATCCGCCGCGAACCACCTCGTGTCGGCCGATATCCTCGATAGTGTCGAAGGTAGCGACCATTGTCCGGTAACGCTCGAAATTCGATAGGACGATTGGCAAGCGAATGGATATCAGTATCACTCCGCGAAGGCCGCCGCTACGGGACTCCGCTCAAAAACTACTTCCGGTCCAACCGCAGTTCTTTGCGGCCTTCCTCTAAAATACCGGAAGGTAACCCGAACTCGCGGACCGGGTTTCCATTGACAACAACCGCGAGATAGAACCCGTCCAACTTATCTCTTGCTTGAGCAGGTGCACCAGAGGCCCAAACGTAGCCTGCCTGCAAACGCGTTTCCCTAAGGGGCACCCGATCACTTTCCAAAACAATCTCCTCCCGGTCGACTAGCTCTTTGATCTCGAAAGTGCCTTTCACCCACTCGTCGCTTTTCCGGTCTTGCGTTTCGTAGTAGGCAGTCCTTTCCACTCGCATCGCCCAGCGGATCTTTAGATTCTCCAGGTTCTGCCCGGTTCGGTTTTCAATCTCGACCTCATAAAAACCGTCCTTTTCTTCGATGATCACACCGCCTCTCGTCGAACGAGTTTCACTCTCATCCTTTCGCCGAGCGGTGATCTTGAACTCACGCTCATTGGCCAAGACCTGACTCGAAGCCCAATCAGCGATGAACTCTTGGTCTTTCTTGGAGAGACTAATGATCGGGATCGTGAACCGCTGACCGTCTTCCCGACGGATTTCAACGGAATCCCCGTCCACCGATTCGATAGACGCCCGGATCGTCTGCCCATTATTATTGGTGAAAGTTCGAAGATCACTGGCTTCGACCAAAACCAGACTGCCAGAGCCCAGAAAGGCGCTGAGACATACTACAACGGATACGAACCTCAAGTGTCTCCTACCCATGATAGGGTTAGAATCACAAATTTGATCACTGAGCAATCTTTTCTCGGCTCAAAGTTCAACCTGCATCGTCTACATTCTGATCACTCTCATCCACACAATTCAGATTCTCCAACCAACAAGTTAGTCTAGAACCAACCTTTTCAACCGAGAAGTACTTTCGGATTGAATCCGGTATCGCCTTTCGCCAATCGATTCCACCGGGCGAATCTATATTGCTGCGTTCATTAAAAACAACGCGTCTGGACAGTGAAGATCGTCCAACCAGATCTCCTCTCCCACGACTGCAAAGGCACCACTCGCCAGCTGTTCTTTTGGGGGACTCCGATAATCGAATCTTGGAACTCATAATAGGTTTGTAAAAAACTCTCGAGTTGCGCGAAGCCAACCAATCGCGCTTTCCAAAACCATCGTTTTTCGGAGGAATAGTCACCGCATCGACCATGGAGTCCTTTACAACGGAAGAAAAAGCGAGCCTAGGTGGACGATAACAATAAAGGAATAAAAGGGCCTCTAAAATGCTCCAGTCCCGACACGCGTGTTGTGACCTACACTACAAATCTCCTTAAAGCCTTTAGGCTATATCCTTATTGTCTTGGCTGGGTGCTGTTCTTTTATGCCTCGCAATCGGCGAGTCAGGCCCAGGTGCTCACAGCTAGTATCGGCTTCGTTACCGACACAACGGATCCTACTTCTTACACAGCTACCTTACCCCCATCGACGGCGGTTGGGGTGCCGGCCAGTGTAAAACTTTCTGCAGATGGATCCGATAGCAATATTGATCTAGTCATCAATCTCTTGGATGAGGTGGAGTTCCTTCCCTCTTCTGACTTCACCTTCAACTGGTCCCTTTTTGAACTTAGGACCGAAATGGGGAGTCTTGAGGTCAACAGTCAAGGCCCGCTCACCGTTTCCCAACTCGTAGCACCAAATGACATAACGGTTATTGGAAATGCAGGAATCCTCGCGATCGGAACCCCAAACCCTAACCGCACCCCGGGCATTGGTTCAGAGGTCACTGTCACTGTGTCGGATGACATCACGGTCTCTGGCGTCGGAGAAACGACACCCTCGGCCAATTCACTAACGCTCCTTCCTTCCGGTTTTCGAACGGCCCAGCTTAGTGGAGTGACGGCCGTTTCCTACGGGAATCAAAGCACGGACCAAGACAGCACTACTGGCAATACGGTGACCGTCACTCTTGAAGATGATGCAACGATTACCGTCAACCAGACGGATTCATCGGTTATCACTGCCGGTATTTCCGCCTCCTCCGCAACCGGACCGGGGAAAGACAACTACCTTGATGATCCGGACGAGATTCACGCCGTTACGGTTCACCAAAGTGGTGACATCATCGTCAACGCTGATGCAGGGGTAGGCATTTTTGCGAATACAACTGGAGGGCAGTATCGGGAGGCGGGAGACGGTGAAGCAATCGGTGGCGCAGTAACGGTGCATCTCAAAAACCGATCAACCGGCACGGACGGTCCTTCAATCAACACAAACGGTATCGGTGTTTTCGCCCTCAGTGAGGTTTCCCCGGTCGACGACGATAGCGATATTCCTATCGCAGGTGGCGACGTTAAGGTCATTCTGGAGAGTGAAACCGAAATCAACGTGGGGGACTCCAGTTCCACCCTCTCCATAGGGGTCTTGGCAGTCAGTGCAGCCGCAAATGAGCTCATCAACCCCTTCTCCACGGTTGACGACCCCGTTGATACGAAAGGGCGGGGCTCCGGAGGTTCCGTTAAGGTGACTAACCACGGGTCCATTACCACTGCGGGTGACACTTCGGTGGGGATCGCTGCTTTAAGCATCGGAGGCGCGAGCATCGTAACGAACTCTGACTCAGATGGAAGTGAGAATACTTTTTTAGGAAGCAACGGCATCCACCTCGGTGCTGGACAAGAGGTACATGTCGACCACAAAGAGGGGGCCAGCATACTGACCATCGGCCAGGGAGCCCACGGCATCGTCGCGTTGAGTAGCGGCAACGGAGGCTTACTCAACAACTTGGGCGAAGCGAACCGAGCGGATCAGAAAGGCCTAACAATTGGCAATGGACCTTCCGCGAGTTCCGATTCGGGTAGTAGCGGTGGCACCGTCTCTATCACTAGTGGCGGGAAGATTACGACCGGTGACGGCAGTAGTGACTCACAGGCATCAATAGGTATCGTGGCCCAGTCCATCGGCGGTGGTGGTGGTAGCGCGAGCAAGAAATCGTCTCTTTTTGTAGGCGACCGAGGAGGTGCTGGCGGCGATGGAGGAGAAATCGACCTCACGATTGAAAGCAGCAGTGAAATCACCACCAACGATGTCAACTCCATCGGTATTCTCGCCCAATCTATAGGTGGAGGTGGGGGCAACGGCGGAAATGCCGAGGGTTTCTTTGTCGGTGTAGGAGGAAAGGGCGGAGACGGAGGTGCTGGGGGTCAAATCAAATTTTCGATCGATGGCGCGATCAATACCAATGAGGATCATTCCGGTGGGTTAATCATCCAATCCATAGGCGGTGGGGGTGGTCACGGCGGAGGTGCTACTGACTATACAGCTTTTTTGACTGCGGGAGTCGGCATCGGCGGTACAGGCGGCAAGGGCGGTGATGGGGGCATTATTGGCTCCGATGTGGACTCAGCCACGATCCAACAGGACTCCACAATCACTACGCTCGGAGACAACTCACCCGGGGCAACCATACAAAGCATTGGAGGTGGCGGAGGAACCGGCGGAGGATCCTCCAGCTTCGATTCTACGGCCGGTCTCGGAATTGCCATTGCAGTAGGCGGTGATGGCGGTGATGGCGGTGATGGCGGTGAAGCCTATTTGACCCATTCCGGCAGTATCACTACCGGGAAAGAAGTGACAACGCCTCTATTCGGCCTAACCGCCAATGACGGCGCTGACTCAATCGGCACTATTTTGCAATCAATCGGCGGAGGCGGAGGTCATGGTGGCTCAGCCTCTGCTCGGGCCCTGTCGTTTTTGGACCCTCTCTCGGACGACCCAACCGCTTTTTCCGTCGCTCTAGCCCTTGGAGGCACGGGCGGTAACGATGGCGGAGGCAAAGGCAGCGGCAGGACAGCCATTTTCAGCCAAGATGGAACCACCACCACTTGGGGCGACGGAGCACATGGCGCACTCGTGCAAAGTATCGGTGGGGGGGGCGGTAACGGCGGGGACTCTAAAGCATTCAGTTCCGCCCTCGCCTCCGATGCTCTTACTTTAACGTTGAGCATCAGCCATGGAGGCAGTGGCGGCGATGGCGGTGACGGCGGAGTCGTGGATGCTTCTCTCGAAAATGGTTCTTCGATTACCACCCACGGCCAAAACGCTTCAGGACTAGTTGCCCAGTCCATCGGTGGGGGCGGAGGTAACGGTGGTCTCGGTACGGCCCTTTCTCAAAACATCAACTTGGGTGGAGACGGAACCTCCCTCGACTTTACGATTGCGGTGGGCGGAAGCGGAGGAAGTGGCGGTGACGGAGAGGGAATCGTCCTGCGCAGCAACAGCACCATCAACACGGGCGGAGTTGGTTCCAAAGGGATTCTCGCCCAGTCCATCGGTGGGGGCGGGGGTAACGCAGGCGGAGGAAGTGTTGGAGGCGGCAATACCGAATATCAAGTCCAAGTCGCAGTTGGCGGAAACGGTGGGGGCGGAGGCGAGAGCGATGAGGTTTCCGTTACCCACCGCGGCTCCATTACGACAAAGGAAAGTGACTCAGCTGGCATTATTGCTCATTCGATCGGGGGCGGTGGAGGTATCGGGGGTAATGCCGCCATTCAGCAAGCTACTTTTAAATCGGATACGTATAGCTCAGCAGTATCCGTAGGGGGGCAAGGGGGAACTGCCGGAAATGCCGAAAGCGCAAGAGTCGAAAGCACAGGAAGTGTGACCACCGAAGGCGACCGTTCTTACGGGATCGTGGCGCAGTCGATCGGCGGTGGGGGCGGCATTGGAGGTTCTGGGGCAGCCTACTCATCAAGCAACGTCAACAAGGGCGATAGTCCCAGCGTCAACGTGGCCGTTGGTGGTCAGGGTGGTGGCGGAGGAGACGGCGGCCAAGCCGGTGTTCTCTTAAGTGAAGCAACTATTAAAACGAGTGAAGCAACTATTAAGACCAGTGGCTACGCCTCTCACGGCATCGTGGCCCAATCAGTAGGTGGCGGTGGAGGTATCGGGGGTGACGCTTCTCTCGACACCGACAGTTTTCTCAATCTCGGTTTTCTCGTGAGTGAAGGCGTAGGAGCCGGAGGCAAAGGCGGAACGGTGGAGGTTTACCAGAATGATCGGGTGAAAACTACCGGAAAAAATAGCTTTGGCGTTGTGGCTCAGTCCGTTGGCGGAGGTGGGGGCATCGCTACGCAAGGCTCGGACGTAGAGCTATTTGACTTTGGCTTCGATCTTTCGCCCTCAGTCAATATGACCTTCGGCGTCAATTCAGATATGGACGGAAATGATCCCAGCAATGGCGGGGCTACAACCGTTAACCTCAATGTGGCGGCTCCCGGGAATTCAAACCTTTCATCCAACAACCTCACCCGAACCGAGGGAGACTGGTCAGTTGGAGTATTAGCACAATCCATTGGTGCTGGTGGAGGAAAAGGAGACAACATCTCCGGAACCAATTCCAATGCGATTCCGGACCTAACGATCGTTCTCGGCTCGCCTCAAGGGCATGGTTCGGGAAATACCGTGGACATTGTCGCTGGCACGGCGACCGTCACTACCGGGAGTGCTTCTGGAGGTTTTGGCGCCTACGGTATTCTCGCACAATCTATCGGTGCCGGTGGAGGCATCGCTACTGATGGATCAAGCGCGGCCACCGGGACGATCAAGCTAGGGGCATCCTCTGGAGGAGGCAGCGGAGGCTCCCGCGATGGAGGCGATGTCTCTCTCAGTGCCGAAGCCCTTACTGCCCAAACCGGCGGTACTGCTGCCCATGGGGTGATTCTTCAATCCGTTGGAGGGGGAGGAGGCGTTGCCGGAACCGGTGCCACCAAAGACTTCTCTGGCAGCCTCACCGGAGTCGATGCCCCGAACTTAACACTCGGAGGACAGGACACTCTTGGCGATGGCGGCTCCATTATGATGACCGACGGAAGGGTCACCGTTACGACTACGGGAGACAACGCCTTCGGTTTCATCGCGCAAAGCATTGGAGGCGGAGGTGGCATTGCTACTGCGAAACAAGGAGACGGAGAGGTCACTCTAGGGATGACCATCAACGATGGAAACGGGGACCGGCGCTCAGGAGGGACAGTCGACCTTACCTTTATCAACTCCGATAGCTATACCAGCACGATCACGACCTATGGAATGGGTTCCCACGGTCTCGTCGCACAAAGTATCGGTGCCGGTGGAGGCATCGCCAATCCGAACTCTGCCTCAGGGATCAACCCCAACCCTGTTAAGCGCACAGAATCGGCCCATGGTTATGGTGATGATGTCACGCTGAACCTAAACGGAAACATTACAACCTCGGGAAGCGGAGCTTATGGGGTCATTGCTCAAGTGATTGGCGGCGGCGGTGGTCTATTCAATAGTAGTGACGGAGCAAGCTTTGCCGGGAGCACTGGAGGGGCAAACTCCTCTTCCGACGGAGACAGCAACGGCACCCTCACGATCACAGTGAGAAGTGATGCAAATATTTCCACACAAGGCTCGGTCGCGACCGCAATATTCGCTCAAAACGTAGTCGGAAACGGAAACTCCGGAAACTCGATTAACATAACCGTCAACGGTTCGGTCTCCAGCGGAAACGGGACGGGGATTATGATCCACGGTGGGACGAACAGCACGAGCGGTGATTCGACCAACTCCCTCACAGTCAACTCGGGAGGCGAGGTATCGAGCCAGTCCGACGAGAACGCCGTCCACTATCTCGGCGAGGATGGAACCGAAACCTTCTCGATCAGTAACCGTGGCACAATTTCAGGGGGAGTTCTGTTCGAAAACAGTTCTGCCAGCAGTCTGTTCACGAATGAAAGCATAGGTGTGTTCAACTCTGGAAGCACTTTGGATGCTCTGATGGATGATAGTGGAGTTTTCTCCGTTGGAGGAAGCAGCGTGCTTCAGACTACGGTGAAACAGATCTACACCCAGAACCTTGGCGGCACCCTGAAATTTGATGTTCAATCCGAGAGCTTCTTCGATCAGTTGTTCTTCGAGGCCACCTTTGGAACGTTCGACGGAAGCGTGGAAATTACACTACTGGACAACGGACGAGATTTACAGGTCGGAGATCAACTGACTCTGATCACTGCCTCCGCATTCAATTCTTTCGCAGGTAGCTTCATTTCGACAGCGTCGTTTTTTGACGTTCCTGTCGGCATGGAACTTGACCTCTACGCGAGCAACAGTGGTGCCCTTATCCTTGATGTGATTGCAGTTCCGGAACCTCAACACGCTGCCCTCTTCCTGGCCGTGGCATCGGTCCCCTTAATAGCCATGCGTCGGAGACGCAGAAACCACTATAGCTAAACAGCGCCTCACTGATTGCTCCCACAAACATGATTCAGCAACCGCTTCACGCTCTCGGCATGCACCGGAAACTGCCTCTCGGTTATCGATTGGATCGGTCGGACTTCCATCGATGCACTGGATAGGAACAACTCATCGGCCTTCCTTAGATCTTCCAGTCGGATCTCTTCCTCGGCAATGGCCTCCCCCTTCAACGCCGAGTTGCGGATCAGACGTCCTCGAATCACTCCGGCTAAAGCACCACTCTCCAGCGGTGGCGTTATCAACCGACCTTCTCGCAACAGCCAAAAGTTCGAAAGGGTTCCCTCCACGATCCTGCCCTCACTCAATAGCAACGCTTCGTCCCATCCGTTTCGTCGCGCTTCGCGGAAGGCCATGATATTCACGAGGTAGTTGTTATGCTTCCAGTAGCTGATCGGTGAATAGCCTTGATGAGGAAACCGCGACACCCCGATCCGCAACGGTTGATCTCCGACCATCAAACCCGAAGGGTAAACCCGGACCATCCAGTCTGTTTCCTCGCCTCGCAGGTGAAGTGAGAATCGGGCAACCCCATCCGAACACTGATTTTGTTTTGCGAGTCGGCTGACCTGCTCCATCAAATCATCGGGACCAACGGTTACTGATATTCCCAAGGCCTCAACAGTTTCCCCAAGACGTTTCCAGTGATCGGAAAAATACCGAATTGCGCCATTTCGCAGAGCCATTGTCTCAAAGCAGCCGAACCCATAGAGCAGGCCCTCAGAGGTCGGGCAAACGACCGCCTCGTTCTCTTTGCGGATGCTTCCGTTCCAGATAAAGAAAGGTTCTTTGCCTCTTTCCACGTCTACCTGTCTTTCCATTCTTCAAGACTCCAGCCAAGGGCAACAAACAACTTTCGTGCCTTCTCGAGAGTCTCCTCGTACTCCATCGCAGGATCAGAGTCCCAGACAATACCGGCTCCAACGCCGAAATCGACCGCATCCCCCTTCATTTCAATCGTTCGGATAGCGATGCTCCAGCGAGCACATCCCCCTACGGAGAGAAAGCCAATCGTCCCGCAAAAGGCATTCCTCTCTTCAGACTCCAGGTCTCTGATAATCTCCATAGCCCTGACTTTTGGCGCACCAGTTATTGAGCCTCCCGGGAAAACGGCACCCAAAATCTCTCTCCACGTCAAATGCTCCTTCAAACGCCCCTGCACTGTTCCCACCAAGTGATGGACCGAAGCATAAGACTCCAAAGCGAAGCTAATTTCCCCTGATACCGATCCGGGTTCGCAAATCCTCCCCAAATCATTCCGCTCCATGTCTACAATCATGAGTAACTCTGCTTGCTCTTTTTCACTACTCATTAGTGCCTCTGCCTGCAACTGGTCGGTCGTTGGATCCGAGCTGCGAGGTCGAGTGCCTTTGATCGGGCGAGTTTCAATCCAGCCGGACGAATCTATCGCTAGGAACAATTCGGGAGAACTGGAAAAAATCTTTCGTTTACCGCAATCCACGTAGGCAGAGTAAGGAGCGGGATTCGACTGCCGTAAGGAGCGGTAAAGCTCCTCAGCAGAACCGTTCCATTTGCAATGAAACCGCTGAGACAAGTTAACCTGGTAAATGTCCCCTGAAGCGATCCATTCACGGCACTTTCTCACAGCCGTCATGTATTGATCTTTTGTGACGTTTGCAGAAGGCATCGTGCTACGCTTGCCCAACTGCTTATGCTCTCGAAGTGTAGAAGAAAAGGGAACCTTCCCTACCCAAGCCTCCAAAATTGCATCAGCATCATCAACCCATGGTCCAGCGACCGCGAAAAGCGTTTGTGACGGTGCATGCTCAATGAGTGCACAAGCATAGAGTCCGAGCCAACCAGTCGGGCGAAAACGTTCGTTCGAAGGATAAGGTGGCATTTGATTCTGATAATCCAGATGCCCCATCAGGCCTCCGCAAAAAGGAACTTTCTCAGACGGATATTTTCGAAGTTTTTCAGCCCATTCGTCCATCCACGACACGAGGTCTTCCGCGGGGCCTTCTCTTGTCTCGATGGGATCCCAACTCAGTATCGACCATTCCGAGCCACGCCCACCGCTAGATGCATCCAGCCATAGACAATGCCTTTTCTGGGTTGCCCATCCAAAGACGTTAGAAAGACGTTGGGTCACCTTCAGCTCGATAACTGGCATGCGTAAACCGAATCCTTCACCTCAAATATCCCCTGTGTTGAACATCTCTTTACCCACTCCTCTACGGATTTCTCAGATACTATCCAACTGGGAACCAACTGCGACAACGGTAGCAGCACAAAGGCCCGCTCCGTTATGCGAGGATGGGGGATCTCGAGACTTTTACTTTGGATTTCCTCGTCCCCAAACAAAAGTATATCCAAGTCAATGATTCTCGGTCCCCACCGCTCCCTGCGAACTCGACCCATTGCTGACTCAATCGCGAGAACTTCCTTTAGGAGCTCATTTGCTGTAAAGGTCGTGAAGACTTCAACAACTCCGTTCCAATACTCTTCCTGTTCGCCTGGACCTACGGCAGGCGTCTGAAATACCGCTGACCCGTTGCCCAAAGAAATCTTCGAACGGTTTTCCAAAAGCTGAAGAGCCTGCGCAAAATTGCGCTCACGGTTCCCCAAGTTGCTTCCCAGCGCCAGGTAAGCCTTTACTACTCCTTCCGCCACCGCTCGACGGCTACTGACACCTCATTAAAAATTCCCGGAAGCGGCGCCTGCGGTTTTTTTACCTCAACAACAACCGAAGAGACCAAGGCAAATTTCTCAAGGATCGCTTGGGCGACTTTCTCAGCTAGAGTTTCCAAAAGGTTGAATCTCTCTGTCTCGACGAGACACCGGACCGCCTCGTAAACCGCGGAGTAGTCAATCGTATCTTCCAGGTGATCAGTGGCTGAGGCTCTGCCCGCATCCATCCTCATTTCTAGATCCACGTAAAAACGTTGTCCATGCACAGCTTCCAAAGGAATGTTTCCATGAAAGCCAAAGAACGCGAGGCCCCGCAGAAAGATCCGGTCAGCATCCTTACTCATTGCGAAAAATCGCATCACTCATACGCGACGCTCTCAGGTTTGCCTCAACATCATGCACGCGTACTACATCCACTCCGCCAGCAATTCCCGCCACCGTGGTTGCAAGCGTTCCCTCCAGTCGCTGATCCACTGGAAGGTCAAGAGTCATGCCGATTACTGATTTCCGCGAAGCACCCAAAAGGAGAGGATAGCCAAAGGAACGGAGTCTATCTATCGACCGGAGAATAGTGAGATTCTCTTCGACCGACTTTCCAAACCCAATTCCCGGATCGAGGACAATTCGATCTCGTGAGATCCCGGCACGATCAGCACGCCTCAGACTTTCTTCAAAAAAAACGCAGATGCTGGAAATGATATCGCCTGTCACATCCTGATTGCGGGAGTTATGCATCACTACTGCACCAGCCCCGGCTGAAGCAATGACCTCTGCCATTCTTTCGTCCATCTGAAGACCTCCGATGTCGTTCGCAATAGCTGCTCCTGCAGAAAGTGCCTTTTCGGCAACCTCCGCCTTGTAGGTATCGACTGAAATCGGCACGTCCACAGAATCCCGCAACGCTGAAAGAACCGGTTCAAGCCGCAACCACTCCTCTTCCGCTGGAACCTCGACCGCTCCAGGTCGTGTTGACTCGGCGCCAACGTCAATAAAATCCGCGCCTGCCGCGACCATATCCAAGGCGTGCTGAACCCCCTTTTGAACCGAGCTGAATTCACCGCCGTCCGAAAATGAATCCGGGGTTATGTTCAGTATCCCCATCAAAAATGTCCGACTACCCCACGCTTCATTAGGCCATGGAGACATCTTTGTATTCACGGGACTTTCGACCATCGTCGGAGAAGAACAAAGAATTCCGTCTATTCCGAGTTCGTTTTCGCCCGAATAGCCTTCGTTACCTTGACTTCACCAGAACCCAAAGTGACAGTTGTCGCCGGTCCTGACCTAATGCATTCAGAACACCCCTCACATATTCAACCAAGGTTTTCGCCTCTTCTATTTGGCGTTTCGATCGTCGCGTTAGTCTGGTCAGCGGTTCTCCTCTTCGCCGGAGGCTTTACGACAAGTATCGGTGCAGGAATGGCTTTTCTCGACTGGCCACTTTCCAATGGTTCCCTGAACCCAGAAGGATGGACCCAGAATGCCGATCAAATGGCGGAGCACAGTCATCGCCTCGCGGGAATGATTATCGGAATCCTGTCCCTAATCATCGCCGTCTCATTTCACCGCATTGAGAAGAGGAAGTCGGTCCGTTGGATCGCCTACGCGCTCGTCCTATTTGTAATCGCACAAGGAGTGCTTGGTGGTCTTCGAGTTCTCCTCGACAATCTAAACACGGGAGCGGATTCGAACGCAGTCGCTCGATCATTCGCCATTGCTCATGCGATGGGTGCTCAAGGCGTGGTTCTTACACTTGCCTCCCTCGTCGTCCTATCCTGCCCGGGCTGGTTTCGTACCTCGACCCGCTCTCACAGACTTTCGTCTGTTCAATTGCTCGGCTACACCGCCTTGGGGTTTTTGATTGTTGCCATCCTCATTGGAGCAGTCATGCGCCACAACGGAGCCGGTTTGGCTATCCAGACCTTCCCTGCTGCTGCACCTGACGGTTCATGGCTTCCTAGCAGCGATAATTTCGGCGTGTGGGTTCACTTTCTTCACCGCACTCTTGGTATTTTGGGAGGTATTCTGGTTTTGGCCTTCTCACTCGTCGCTGCGTCACAAAAAACTCTTCCCTACCAAGCAAGGGCTCTTGCGGTCGGTTCAGCTTTTCTCACAGGCATCCAGATTTGGTTAGGACTCCTGATTCTCGAAACTATGCGTAATCCTCACGTGACCACCCTCCACATGTTGAATGGGGCTGCTCTGGTTGCTACTCTCTGGTCTTCGATCTTTTGGTCACACCGCTCCTTGATTCCCAGCGAGAAACCAGCACCCTCTTCAGTTTCGTCCCGTAAACCATATGCAGCCTGAATCAAAAGTGGAAGAAGCCGAGATTACCTCGGTGGGCCCTAGCTGGAGAGTTTATCTTGAACTTTCGAAACCGCGGCTTGCCTTTCTTTCAACGCTTACAGGACTGGCTGGGTATCTCGCAGCACCAGACACTTTTTCATGGATCACGTTTCTAGGCGTCGGCTTCGCGATCTTTCTAGCGGCCTTGGGAGCGCTCGCACTCAACCAGACGATTGAGAGAGAAACTGATGGGCGGATGGAAAGGACAAGAGGTCGCCCGCTGCCTTCGGGTCAACTCACCGCTTTTCCGGCAGGGGTGTTCGGGATCACTCTCGCTTCGATCGGAACAGGTCTCTCTTTGCTGCTTCTCCCCGTCCCGGCAACGGTGTTGGTCGTAGCAACAGTCCTGATCTATCTCCTATTGTATACGCCCATGAAGCGCACAACCCACTGGTGCACACACATGGGTGCGCTACCTGGAGCTCTCCCGCCGTTGATTGGCTGGACTGCAGCCACAGGAACGGTCGGCGGTCTAGGCTTATGGCTTTTCCTGATTGTCCTTTTGTGGCAGATGCCCCATTTCTTCGCGATCGCCTGGCTTTGCCGGGAGGACTACGAACAAGGCGGACTCAAGGTTCTTTCAGTTACCCACCAAGACGGGAAAAGGCTGATTTTCGAAAACTATTTATACCTCCTCTTACTTTTTCCCGTTTGTATAGCTCCGGTCTTTCTCGGATTGGAAGGCTGGGTCTACGGCGCCGCTACTCTGGTCATAAACGGGATCTTTTTATTCGAAGGTATCCGCTTCGCCAAAACTGTTCGTTCCGGTGGATCGACCGGAAACCGGCTTTTCTTCTTTAGTTTACTTTATTTGCCGATCCTCTTGATCGTATTGCTACTCGACCGAACCGTCCTTTGAGTCGATGAGCTTTTCGCTCCCTGCACTGAATGCTGTCCTCAACGGTTCAGCGGTCGTTTGTCTCACGATGGGATTTGCTCTGATTAGAAAGGGGAGAGTGAGGGAACACCGGATTGCTATGATCTCGGCCCTCGTGATCAGCGGCTTCTTTCTCTTCTTCTACCTACTGGATAAATACCTGAAGGACTGGCAGGGGACACCATTCCCCGGAGATGGTTTCTGGAGAGCTTTTTACATAATCATGCTGGCAACCCACGTCATCCTCTCCATGGTGATGCTCCCGATGATTTTTCGAACCCTCTATCTCGCCATTAGAGGGCGGTACGAAATCCATCGCAAGTGGGCCAGAGTCACGTATCCGATCTGGTATTACGTCTCAGTAACCGGAGTGATGATCTATTTCTTTCTCTACCACTGGCCGGTATAACAGCCGGCAAGAAATCGCTTTCAGGTTAGCGACGCGGTTCTCCACGCGGCCTCGTGGTCCGAACGGCTACGGGAACCGGATTCGGTGAGATCGATCAAACAGATGGCGAACTTTAAACGTTCAATATTCAGCGTTTAAAGTTCAACGTTCGCGATCCCCTCAACAGCTAGCCCACAGTCACCCCGATCACTTCCACCCGCTCGGTCGGCTTGCTTTTCTCCCCACCGGACCCGTAGCTACAGGGCGTGTCCCCAATCGATACCAACACTTCTTCGCCCGACTCCAGTTCACCGAAACCGGTATACTGCCCGTCTAGAAATGAACACTCGTCAAGGCAGATGAAAAACTGGGATCCTGCAGAGTTGGGATCGCTGGACCGGGCCATAGAAAGAACCCCTTTCTTGTGCGGCCGACTATTGAACTCCGCGTCAACCGTGTGGCCAGGACCTCCCGTTCCCCACAAGTGTTCCTTGCTCGCTTCCTTAGTGAGGGGGTCTCCGCCTTGGATCATAAACCCTTTCATAATCCGATGAAAAGCGGTCCCATCGTAAAAACCGTCTTTCGCCAGTTTTTTGAAATTCTCGACCGTCTTGGGAGCCACATCCTCCCAGAAAGTGACGACCATGTTCCCTTTGCTTGTTTCGATTGTCGCTTTTTCGTTACTCATCCCTGACACGCTGACGTGCGCCAGAAAGGAAAGCAAGTGTCAGAAAAAAGAGAGCTCTCCTTTCAACCTTCTTAACAGAAGAGCAAATCTGGAAGCGCCGCTATGGAATCAAGAACCGCATCCGGTTTTCGGCTCGAATCCATCAACTGGGCCTCTGCGAATTTGCCCGTGCGAACGAGAACTCCTTTTAAGCCGCAATCCATTGCTCCGAGCACATCACTCTCGAGGTCATCTCCAACCACCGCTACTTTCTCTCTAGGCACCCCCAGCTGGGCCACTGCACCCGAGAAGAATTCCGGTGAAGGTTTACCGAGACAGATCGGCTGCTTTCCAGAACCATAAGCCAGCGCTTCAATAAATGGGCCCATGTCCAGAAACAACTCTCCCTCGGATTCAAAGCGACGATTTCGAGCAAGCGCGTAAAAAGAAGCGCCACCCATAAGGAGCCGGAAAATCTGATTGAGAATCGAATACGAAAAGTCCTCACCAAGGTCTCCAACGATTACCACGTCGGGTTTCTCGTAGTTTTCACGAATGCCGACCAGATCGCCTTTTAAATCCTCTCCTACAAAAAGCGCTGCCGTTTCAAACCCGTCTTTTTTCCACTGCTCGCGGGCTGCAACCATCGGTGTAAGGATCGCCTCTTCTGCAGTTTCAATTCCGAAGTCGGCCAGCTTCTCTGCTATGAGGCACCTCGGTTTAGTCGTTGTATTGGTGAGAAAGAGATAAGGAAGCTTGCGACTTTTGAGTTCGGCCAAGCACTTCCGGGTCCCCTCAATTCGCTTATCCCCAGAATAAAGCGTTCCAGAAAGATCGAGTAAGATTCCTTCTACTTCGAACCCTTCCATTCCCAAAAAAGCCGCAGATTTTGGGCCATCTTTCAACCGAATTGTAATACCAAATTTCTAAAGAGACCAATCCCGCTTGCATTCTCTCTGCTCTGCTTCGATTTTGATCTGTGCGAGTAACCACCGCATTCTCCTTCGCCCTTGTCGTTGCAGTTTTGTCCGCTGAACCAGATCCAAAAACCCTTCGATCCTTCCAATGGGAGAAGCGTATCGTGGTTTATCAGACGGGTGACTCCTCTCTCGATAAGCTCGAAGAATTGATCGAATCCCATTCCTCAGGCATCGAGGATCGCGACCTCATCTTTCTGCGTTTGGGCGACAATACGGATATCAAATTCCATGAACCCCTGACTCAATCGGAACAAAACCGGATTCGCGAAGAGCTCGACTTTCCAGAGTCAGACAAAACGCTCTTTCTGTTGATCGGTAAAGATGGAGGAATCAAGGACAGGCAATTCGAGAGCCTCAGAATAAAGCCATGGTTTGATCTAATAGACACCATGCCAATGCGCCGACAAGAGATGATTCGCGAAGGGAAACGACCTCAGTAGCAGAAACATCCTCAGTGATTTGACGAAAAGTTCTATTGGGGTTCTCTCGCGGTATGGCTACTGAAAACGAACATACCACCACTTGGCCCGAGCTAGCAATCGGGCTCTACGACAAACTGACAGGCCGCAACGCGGAAATCACCTACGAATTTGATCAGCTCGAAGTAAGCGTTCCCAGCGGAACCGGGGACAGTGCTTCCCATGCCAAATGGAAAATCAACGGGACTCTGAAGATCCGCACGAAAGAGCAAGAAGGCTGAAATGAGGGAGCTCCTCTTCGAAGGCTCCCTTCAGGTGAGTAGCGGCCAGGGAGAATTCAGTCTACGGAGTGAAAATGGGCGGCTTGCTGTATTCGTTCCTTCGTGGACGGCTCTTCTTAGATTTGTTACCAACCGATCTAGAAAGTCCGTTTTCGCTCTCATAAGCCGGTTACCCCCTGTCGTGATCTCCCCTGTGCCGGTGGTAGTTGGCACACGCCAAGTTGCTCTGCTTACAGTCTCCTCGGGGTCAGCCACAAACAAACCGTCTATGAGCGTGAGGATAAAACCGACTCCGATTGCCTTCCTAAGAAAACGGTAGACTGGAAGCGGCGCGAATCTTACAAAGTAGGCTCCTCTCCGCCCTCTCATTTATTCCCATGTCCATCCCTCCTCGGAGGTGGCCTGCGGAACACCCGTTCGGCAGGAACAAACCCCTCACCGTCGACCCTGATCGTGTGTGGATAGCTCTCTTCTCTAAGAAAGTCAGACGAGCTACTGGGTAGTTCAGTCACCTCGCCTCCACGGACCAAACGTACGAAATTTTCCACCCGCTGTGCATCTCCCTGCGGACCATGACCCAAGCGAGGTTCTCCGGTTTTAGGGTCACTTCGCTGCGCTCCAGCACCATGGACGTCCAGCACCCTTCCCCTCATCTCACCAATTGCCCTCCCGAAGGACACGTAAACTGCCTGACCCGCATTAGGCCCATCATCGTGGGTGGTTGAAGTCCAAAAGTAAGGATAGTCCTTCACTCCCTCCTCGTTGTTGATCGTTGTCGTGAAAAAAACCGGGTCGATCGCCGCAGAATCGGTTGTGTCAGGCGAACGCTCGTAGTCGACTATTGACTGCAGCTCCTTTGCATTGGGAAGCCGCCAGTCCGAATATCCAGCGAACTCGGACTCTTCAGCCATTTCAAGAGCGCCCTTCCAATCAAGCCCTTTGCCACTATCTCTTTGGCTCCACATCAATCCCGTAGCCGTATCCGTCACCGTCCCATCGCCATTATCCTCGAACTGATTCACCCCATAGTCCCCAATTCCCCGCACGTAGCGGACAAAGAATTTTTTCTCTCGGCCGCCTCGTCTCCCGTAACCGTATCCTTTGATCCGACCGTCGGCAAAGTTGACCCCGAAAAGCGTATCCTCTCCACCCATAGTTCCCGGCTCGTACTCGGTATCGGTAAGCCACTGCGCATCGATGTAACGCTCGCCATCCTCTGAAGATCCATAGCGGAAATCAAAATAGTCTGTGTTGATAAACGGAATCGCATCAGGGGGAACCTCAGACATCGATGAGCCCCGCGTCATCATTCCCGTGCGACCACGAAAATCAATGAGTGAATAGAGCTCTTTGATGTTTGGAACCCGCCAGTCAGAATACCCGCCAAGTTCGAGGACCTCTGCCTCAGCTCTGGCCTCCTCGAGAGAGAGTTTATCTGGGCCTACCGCCTGGGACCACATAAGCCCGGTATTCAAATCGGAAACAGTCCCGTCTCCGTTGTCCTGATAGGCTGATTGATACCCTGAATATTGGGCATCCTGTCCAAAAAAATCCTGACCCTCTAGCGGTCTCTCAATCTCCTCAAAGTCGTTATAAAACCGTGACTGGCCGGTATCCACCACCCTCCACGCCGCCGGCAAACATGTGGGTAAAAAGAGTAGGAGAAAAACCGCGATCTTACTATTCTGATTCATTATTCGGTTTCGTTCGCAGGAGAATTTCATTCCGCGAGGAGAGACTTTCGTTCGCAGTAAACTTCGCGTAGTCGTTCTCATACTGAATAAACGATGAATTCTCTAGGAAAACGCATGCCTTTCATCGCATTTAGCTGAAGAGGGTAAGAAATCCTTCCTCATCTATTCTACCCCTTTCAGGCAATCTGCACCACTCTCCTTGATCGGATCCGCCCTCAACGCCACCCCTATCGACTGCAGGTCCCTGAATCTCGATTAAACCTGGTCTATTGTCCCCAAGTTCGTTCCGAGACCGATCATCGAAGATTCGAACACGACCATTTGGAAGAGGGCGTCCCACCGTTCCAGAAACCGATCCTGTCTGGCAAAATCCATCGAGATCGGCATCAGGCACGTTGAGCGAGACAAGAACTTTGCTGTCCTGAGAGAAGAAACCGTCCAACAAGCTCACCCCAAACTTCTCGGAAAACAATGCCCGCATCTCCGAATCAGCCCCGCCAAAAAGAAATGCCAACCGAACGGATCCAAGCGATTCAGGTAAGATTTTCTGGACCAGCATTTCAAAAAACGCAGCTTCTCCAAAAAGAATCGTGGGACGCGCCTTCTTGAGCACCTGATCATCAAAATCACCGTCCGTCGGAAGTTCAGAATAAATGCTGCGACAGCGAGTGACCGCTGGAAGCCAGAAATTGACTAGTTGCCCCAGTGGATCGTCTGACGGGAACGCACCAAAAACTCCATCCTTTCGGGATAACCTTGCGACTACTTCCAACCCGTTCACCTGGGCAATCATCCTGTCGCTTAAATCACGAATCGCCGCAGGATTCTTCCCTCCCGAAAGTCTCCGCTGGACCCTCCGAATAGCCTTCTCCCGCACCTTTCCATCTGAATTGATCCGGAATCTCGCCGCTTCAACTGCCCCCCGTTGCACCTCTGCCTCTGCTTTTGAAACGAAGCCACTCTCAGTGGACTCAATGGGCTCTCCCACCCAAAGGTAAATACGGCGCAGTAAATCGGACGGATGGAAGAGAACTGGTTTCCCATTCAGCCCGAGGCCAGCCCGCGTGCGAAAACCACCCTCAATGAAGAACGGCACCACCGCAGCATCGGTTCCACGGATGATCGATTCCAAACCGTGTTTAAACGGATGTAAGTGTCCCGTTCGCGTAAATCGGCCTTCCGGAAAAACTCCCACTACTCCACCTTCGAGGAGCGCTTTGCGGGCTACCAGAAGAGACCGGGCCAATCGTTTCGGATCATCTTTCTCGTGAATCGGGATCGCTCCGGAAAACATGAGGATCCATCGAAGAATTTTCCCCCGATCCTCCATATATTCCCTAGCCACCAGAAAACGCACCTTTCGGGGTCGCAGCGAGAGGATCCAGAGTGCGTCCATAAAGCTGGTATGATTTCCAAACAAAAGGGCAGGCCCTCTCCTCGGAATGTTTGCCGCGCCCTTCGCCCGAACCCGATAAAACGATCGGGATACCAACAAAACCAAGATCCAACGAGAGATGTCGGGGAAGATCCAAAACCCCAAGACCGCCAATCCCAGCAGCAATCCGACAACTAAAAGGAAACCAGTCATTGTTTCTTTTACCTACGTAGACGAAAGACGGGCAGTCCACCATGTCTTTCGCGAACCTTCCGGGTCGAGAAGAACATCCCCACAACAAGGGAGAGGGCCCGCCTTTCGATGAATAAGTCCTGACAATCAACCTGGTGTCGAGGCAGGACCACAGATCTCAAAGAGAGTAAAAGGATCTACATTATTCTCCTCATCTTGAGTGAGGCTAAGATTGGAATGACCCTGTTTTAAGAGTCTTTACGGCTAGATCCATGTAACATCGGTCGCAAAGACCGATGACCGGAAAAGGCTGAAGGTTACCAGTGAAACTGAAATCGTCCGTGTCCGCCGCGGACGCTACTCTATCCATGTGAAATACGGTCTTTGGATTCAACGCGCAGAGCGTTACTCACCATCACCTTCACATTCACATTGTCAAAAAACAAAGCAGCTTCTTAAGAGGTAGGAAACTCGATCAGACTTCAATTTGCCTGAGCTGGAGACCATTCACCGTTTGGTCGAGCCGCAACACACTCGTAATGACCACGGCCCAGGAATCGACGCTCGCAAAGCCCTTATCCACCAACATCTTGAATGCATTGAGGATCGTCTCCTCTCTATCTTCCTCGAATGGCAAGACAAATGGATGCACACCCCGCAACAAACGTAGCTGGGGAGCTAGTTTCGGCAGATCCGTGAAAGCAAAAATCGGACTACCGTGAGGGCGCAACGACGAGACTACTTGGGGTAAGTTTCCAGCGCGGGTAAAAACAACCACACTGGCACCTTCGATGTCTTCCGCCAATTGTGCTGCCGATCTAAGAAGTTTACTTTTTGGGCGTTTCAACGGAACCGGTATCCGCGTTTCCGACTCTTCCAACCGTTCCGTTGTCTCTGCAATCCTCTTAAAAACCCTCACGCACTCTAAAGGAAATTTCCCAACGGTAGTTTCCCCCGACAACATGATCGCGTCGGCGCGCTGGCCGACAGCGTAGGTCACATCGGAAACCTCGGCGCGCGTCGGAACGGGATTCTCAATCATCGATTCGAGCATGTGAGTCGCTACAATCGCGGGTTTTGTCAGACGAATACACGTCGATACTGCTCTCTGTTGAATCACCGGAAGGTCTTCATAAGGACACTCAATCCCCAGGTCACCCCGAGCCACCATCAATCCATCGGAAGCACGAATGATGTCGTCTAAATTGCGGATCGCCTGTTGATCCTCGATTTTCGCAATGATTCGAGCACTGCTCCTCTTTTTTTGTAGATAGCGACGGAATACTTCCACGTCCTCCGGCTCACGCACAAAGGATTGGGCGAAAAACTCCACGCCCGCCGCGAGACTGGCATCGATATCCTTTCTGTCTTTGTCCGTGAGACAGGGAAGACTCACTCGAGTTCCGGGAAGGTTGATGTGTCTACGGCTTCCGAGACTTCCACCAATTTCCACCACACATCCGAGCCGACTCTGCATTTTCTCAACGACCTTGAAGCGGAGAAGACCATTGTCTACCAGGATAGAAGAGCCCTCTTCCACGTCATTGATCAGACCTGGATAGTTCACCTCTACCAAAGGAATCCCTTCGCGTTTCTCAGCGTCTTCGGAACAGGCGAAATCGATCGAATCACCAACAGCAAGTTCAATCGACTGTTCAAGTGCACCCGTCCGAATCTCCGGACCTTTGATATCAACCATTACGGCTATCGGCCGCTCCTCCGCCTCGCCCGCCGCCCGGACTTTAGCGACAATCCCCGCGACAGCCTCCCGCGGAGCGTGGGCCATATTGACGCGGCAGACATCGACGCCCTCTCGGATCAATGATCTCAGCATTTCCGGGCTATCACTAGCCGGCCCAATCGTGAAAATTATCTTCGTGTTTCGATGATGCATAGCGAATCCAGCTACCCTAGACGGACTAGCTAGCGGCGTGCCAGCCATTCTTCGAGAGGTGTCGAGTATTTTGCAGAAAAACGGGGGGGCTGCAGCTCGACGGCGATAGTCATTGATTTGAGGTGGCGTTGGAAAACGGCCTACACACTGACTATCGTCAGCGTGCTAGAGGGATACCGCCACTCTCCTACCCCGGCGAAACCACAGTCATCTCCACCTCATGCGCCAGAGACTCAAAAAACGGCCCAAAAGTATCCTCAACCAGAGAAACCGAATTACAGTCCCGGCTGAGATGAGAAAGGTGAACCGACCGCCAGCGAGGGCGCTCGACCTGTTGCAAAGCCGCCAAGGTATCTTTGTTCGATAAATGCCCATGACGCCCCCGGATCCGCTGCTTGAGCGACCAGGGTCGTTTCACATCTGATTCCAGCATATCCTCGTCGTAGTTTGACTCAATCACTACGGTCTCGGCTCGTGAAAGAACAGGATGTATCGCGGGTGGCACGTGCCCGAGGTCGTTGATCCAAGCAAGGCTTTGCCGTGGCGAAAAAAGATCATCCCTCCCCCACTGGAAGATAAAACAGACCGGATCATAGGCATCATGGGGAACACCCACAGGCCGAACTTCGAGGTCCCGAAAAACAAAAGGGCGACCCGTTTCAAAAATCTTCCACTGCACCCCTCGTTCCAGTTTCCCTTGCAGACACTCCGCGGTATCTCGATTCGCAAAAAAGGGGATCTCGGAAAAACGCGAAAGCCCGCGCACCCCAGCAGCGTGGTCGTTATGCTCATGGGTAACAAAAACTCCATCGAGTTCCTCGGGTTCGACACCGATTTCCCTAAGCATAGAAGTTGTTTTGCGTCCCGAGAACCCAGCATCAATCAAGATCTTCGCCTCTTCAGTCTGCAAAAACGCGCAGTTCCCCGCGCTACTGGACCCAAGAATCTGAAAACGAGCCGTCACCTACCAGAAGCCAAACCCAGCAGTTCTAATCGGGCAAACCTTTTACGAAAGAACCTCAAAAATGGTAGGGCGTAGCGTCCCGCAAGCCGGGCACAGCGAAACAAACCCCCATTCTATGATTAACCCATCCGTAGCTCGACGACGAGAGTCGCTGAGGAAGTCGGACTACCTAAAAACCCCCCTCTACTCTGATTTTCGTCACCACGCTACCATATCCGCCGCGGAACGAAGAAAGTCGTTTCGATAATCCCATTATCTCTCCGAAATCGCTGTCGCGTTTCCGCTACACTAAAGCAGTCCGTCGGTAACAGTAAAGCGGCACAGTCCCAACTGATCTTCTGTCTTCTGACATCTGGCCTCCGACTACTGCCTTCAGACGACTACTCCACAAACGGTGTATACTCAGTTACCCTCTCACGAATCCTGTCCTTCACTTCGGACTCGGAGAGGGAGAGGAGATCCTGCTCCAAGGTTACCATCCATTCCTCAAATTCGGCCCCAGCCCCGAGATTTGTTCGTAGGGCACGGATCCTTGGATGCACGGTCTCTTCTGAATTCTCGGTCTCGTAATTTAACTCCTCGAAGAGTTTCTCTCCAGGCCGTAGCCCAGTGATTTCAATTTCGATCTCGGTGTCAGGCTCGAATCCACTCAGTTGAATCATCTGCCGGGCCAGATCGATGATCTTTACCGGCTTGCCCATATCGAGAAGGAAAATCTCGCCTCCTTCGCCAATTGCCGCCGCCTGAAGAACCAGCCCCACCGCTTCAGGAATCGTCATAAAATAGCGGGTCACGTCCGGATGAGTCACCGTAACCGGCCCACCCCGTTCGATTTGCCGTCGAAAGGTAGGGATCACGCTCCCGGAAGATCCCAGAACATTCCCAAACCGAACCGAGCAGAACTTGGTCCCACTTCTTCCAGTAGCATCGGCTGCACAAGCCGATGACTCCTGTAAACTCTGCACCGCCATTTCCGCTAATCGCTTAGAGGCCCCCATGACGCTAGTAGGGTTAATCGCCTTATCGGTTGAAACCAAAACAAACCTCTCCACACCAAACTCACGGGCCAAACTTCCTATTCTCAAAGTTCCAACTGCATTGTTAGCCACGGCCTCCCATGGTTGGGTTTCCATCAACGGAACATGTTTGTAGGCTGCCGCATGAAAAATGATCGCAGGTCGGTAGCGCTTCAGGATTTTCCTCATCGTAAGCGGTTCGCAAATATCAGCCACCAAAGCGGTCACAGAGGCACCCGACTCATTTTCTCTCATTTCCTGTTCAATGGAAAAAACCGCTAATTCTGAGTGATCAAGGAGCAAGATCCGAGCAGGATTAAACGAGGCTACTTGCCGAACGATCTCGCTCCCAATGCTCCCGCCTGCACCAGTGACGAGAACTACTCTCTCTTTAACGAAGTCCCGGATCGAATCGTTGGCCACAAGAACCGATTCACGCCCTAAAAGGTCTTCGACCTCAATGTTTCGCATCTCCTCAATCTTAACTCTCCCCGTGGAAAGCTCGTGCAAGCTGGGAATAATCGTAGTTTCGAGGCGAGCAGCCCGTGCGGATTCCAGAATCTCGCGAACGCGCCGTCCGTTGAGTGAGGGAATCGCTATTGCAACTGTAGTGATGACAAACCGATCAGTTGCTCCTTCGAAACTCTCGGGAATAGGGACGATCGGTATACCATGAATGTCTCTTCCGACTTTACCCGGATCATCGTCAAAAAAGACTACTGGATTCACACCAAGATGCGGTTTGGCCAAAAACTCCGCCGCAAGGGTAGCCCCGGTTGATCCTGCTCCAATCACCCCGATCCTCTCTGTTTTCTTCCTTCTTCCTCCCGATTTCTGATTGAACTTTTCCCGAGCGACTCGCAACCCCATGCGGAAGCCAACCAGAAGAATCAGAGAAAGAAGAAAATCGGCAAGAAGCACTCCACGTGGAATCACTTGAAGACCAGTCGGCTCAAGAACACGCACAATCAACAGAACCGTGCTGGCAAGTAACAGTCCAAAGAAAAGGCGGCTGAGGTCAGGAATCCGGAAGAATGAAAGTAGCCCTCGAAACTGCCCAAACAGCCAGAGACAAACCAGCTTCAGTGGGATGACGAAGGAAAGCGCGACTAGGCGCTCGACCTGTGCCTGTTCCGGAACGAGAAAATCAAAACGGAGATCGTAGGCGAGCCACAGGCTCATCGCGAAAAAAAACGCGTAAGCAATCGCAAGGAGAACTACCCGTAAGTTACGGAAAAGCTCACTAATGTTCTTTTGTGGCGGCATCGACGAGAAAAGCCTTTAAAAATTAGGAATGCATGCAAATAAGCCAATCACCGAATTGCGGCCGAAGGCAGGAATAACTCTGAATTTTCATTCGGATTGGATTGGGACGCATACCATGCTCAGGAGAGTCGGCGCGGGACGGAGATTCGAACACAACTTACTTCCGATTTTGTTTATCCGGCTATCACACTAGGAAGAGGGTTCACCCCTCGATCCGCGTGTGTTGTCCCCGGAGCTGCATCATCGAGGGATGAACCCTCTCCTTACAGCACTACCGCTTTCAGTTTTCAGCTTCCACTCTCGGCTCTCAACTATCCACCCCCAGCGACACGTTTCCACACCTCTGCAACCCTCTCCCTGTCGTGGTCAGTCATAGCCGATCCACTTGGCAAAGAAACACCTTTATCGAAAAGGTCATCTCCTATTTCACCGCCAAAAACACTTGTCCCACGCTTCTGGTAATAAGGTTGTGCATGCATGGGTTTCCAAAGGGGCCGAACTTCAATTCTCGCACGATCCATAGCCTCAATCAGTTGCCTCGCAGAAAATCCCGCTTTTGCAGAATCAATCAATATATTCGTGAGCCAATAGTTCGGATTACAATCTTCCGGAACGGGCATGAAGGTCACTCCCGGATGATCCGAAACCATAGCCCGGTAGAAGCGGTTGTGCCGCTCACGCGCATCCAAAAAGGTTGGAAGACGACGCAACTGTGCTCGACCGATCGCGGCCAGCACGTTGCTCATCCGCTCATTGTAACCTAAATCTCGATGTTCGTAATAGAGGACTTTCTCTTTCGCTTGAGACGCCAGAAAGCGGACTTTATCCGTGACGTTCCGATCCTCCGAAACCACCATTCCACCCCCTCCCGTCGTGAGAATCTTATTACCATTGAATGAAAAGATGGCTGCGTCGCCAAACGATCCCAGATGCCGTCCTCGAAAAAAAGAGCCCACCGCCTCAGCTGCATCTTCAATCAACAGGACACCCTTTTCTCTACAATAGTTTCCGATGCTCTCGACATCTGAGCAGATCCCATAAACATGGGCAAGAATCAGAGCCTTGGGAGTTTTCCCGGTTTCCATACGGACAGCTTCCACTGCTTCCTTTACTCGGTCCAATGGCGCATTCCATGTGGCCCGGTCCGCGTCCAGAAGAATCGGCTCGGCACCCACGTAGATAATGGGATTGACTGTAGCGACGAAAGTGAAATCCGAGACAAGCACTTTGTCACCATGGCCGATTCCCAAAGCGCGAAGTAGCAAGTGTAGTCCTGCAGTTCCAGAGGCTACCGCACAGGCATTCTTCACGCCGACGTACTCGGCCATCTCCTCTTCAAAAAGGTCAAGGTTCGGTCCAATGGGCGCAATCCAATCGCTTCGCAGCACCTCTGTCACATAGTCCAACTCGATGCTAGAATGGGCTGGAGCAGACAGATACACCTTCCTGAACCTAAGCATTCTTTTTTCCAGAACGGTGACCAAAGCTACCATCGAAATGCCGGAGACTACCTGAAAGGCAATCGCTACCCACTGGAGAACCGTCCACCCCTTGATCCCACCATAAAGGTAGACTCCCGCAAGAAACCCGCAAACCAGCGCCCAACCTACGTAGATGATCGCGACTCTTCTATGGGTCCAACCAAGCTTGGTCAAACGCTGGTAAAGGTGGGTCCGATGAGCCTGAAGCACGTTTTCGCGCCTCAAAGCGCGACGGCAGAAAGTGAAGAAGCCATCAAAGATAAATGGCCAAACCATGAAGGCTGACAAAAAGACCAAAAGACCGGCTCGATCCGGAACATCCGGAAGATTGAGGAGGACAAGCGGCTGAGTGGCAAAATAGAATCCGAGGAAGGCACTGCCAACATCACCCATGAACACCTTCGCCGGATGCCAATTCCACACCAGGAATCCAGAAAGAACAGCCGCCAAGAGTAGGTTGAGAACGACAAAGACTTCAGAAGCGAAAAAAACATGAGCGGCGACCGCCCATCCAAGCGCGGCCACAATCCCTTGGCCTGCAGCGATGCCGTCGATACCGTCCATAAAGTTGTAGACGTTCGTCAGTCCGAGGATCCAGAGAACCGTAATTCCATAACCGAGTACCGGAATCGCGTTAGACGGGAGGCCTGGGAGGGTCAGTGCATCGAACGGCCTAACCAAACTAACCACAGTAACCGCGACCAGTAGTTGAACGAGCAGTCGCAACCCCGAGGAAAGGGTGAGTCGATCATCGACGAGCCCCAGGATTCCGACTCCGATAGAGAGTCCTACAAAGACAACGAGATCGAGATTCCAAACCTCCTCGCCGTTGCCTGCGAACGACATCCAAGCCACCCCAAAGACTAACCAGAACAAAATAAACACCACCCCACCCCCGCGCGGAGTCACCCGAATGTGAGACGACCGCTGATTGGGAACGTCGACCAAGCCCCATTCCGGCGCCTTCCTGTAGTAGACCATCGTCAGGAGGAGCGAGCCAAAGAACGCAGCAAACAGAAAGATCAGAAGCATGTGAAATTATGGATCGTGAAGATCCGAGAAAGGATGATCAAGGAGAGATGCGAACGAAGCTTCTTCGCCGACAGTTTCGACACTTCAGTGTTTTGACGCAACGGGTAATAGAAACCTAGCGAGAGCTCGCGTGCTTTTGCCCTTGTTAGACAATTTCGCTCTTTCAGTGATCGGAAGTGACTAGCTATGATCCGTTCGGGGTTTGGCGTTATTCTTCGCCGATTCATCGCGAGTTAACAGTTGGTCTATTGGACTACACGTGCGCTTCGGACGGAGCCGTTCCCACCGATAACAAAAAGTCACCTGGGAGGGTTTTAGGAGAGGGCACGAATCCTGCCAGTCCCCACGTTCAAAGTTCCTCCCGATCTAAACTTGAACTCGCTCTCAATACATTCGACCTCTATCACCGCTTCTGCCTCAATCCTCCCGTGAGCACTCAACCACCCTCTGAAGAACAAGACTCGTCACCTGCAAATGATGAACAAAGATCAGACTCCAAACCAACTCTTTTGCTCACCGGTTCCACGGGCTATCTGGGATCCGCGTTTCTGGGAAAAGCCCTAGAGCACTATGAAGTGCGGTGTTTAGTCAGGAGCCGGGCAGGCCAGAATATAGAGGCGAGGAGTCAGCCATCGTCTCGGCATGGCAAGAGATCAAAATGTAGCATTGGCGGTAACGCCGATGACCTTCGGGAAGCTGCTTCAGATGCCCCATCAGCTCTAGTTGAAAAGGGCTCACTGAAGCAAAACCCCCACGAAGATCCACAATCTTCCCCATACTTCTTTAAGTGTGATCTCACGATTGACCCTATCCCTCCCGAAGCTATTGAAGGTGTCGATATTATCGTCCACTTGGCAGGCAAAGCCCACGCCCTTGAGGAAAGGCCTGGCTCGGAAGAGGAGAGCTACCGGGCGATTACAGTAGATGGCACGCGAAAGCTTCTTGAGGCAGCGAAAACCGCTGCGGTCTGCCGTTTTGTTTTCGCAAGCACCGTTAAGGTGTATCCAGAGAATCCGGAGGGTATTCTCGACGAAAACTCTCCAACCGGCCCTGAAACTCCCTATGGAAAAACCAAGCTGGAGGCGGAAGAGCTGGTGCTCAAAGGCAGCTTCATCCCCGAGCCGGTCGTTCTACGCTTCTCGATGATCCACGGCGGCCGCGAGACTGGAAACATGGAAAAAATGGAAGAGGCCATCCGCCGAAACCGGTTTCCACCGATCCCTGAATTCGGCAACAAGCGGTCGATGGTTCACATCGACGATGCCACCCAAGCCTTAGTGCTGGCATCCAGCCACAAAAAAGCCCCCGGTGAGATTTTTATAGTTACGGATGGTAACCCGATCTCAACCCGGGAGCTGTACGTAGAAATTTTGAATAAGATAGAACGTCAGCCGCCTCGATGGACTGTCCCCATATGGATGCTCAAGAGCATGGCAAGAATTGGGGATACAATCGGTCGCCTCCGTAGCCGACGTTTCATCTTCGACTCGGACGCTCTCCAGAAATTGGCTGGAAATGCCGCCTTTTCATCAGAAAAAATCCAGCAGCAGCTAGGGTTTAAACCAAGTGGCGGCTTTGCAGCAAAACAACCAAACAGTGGCGGTTAAACTGACGCGCTCTCAGGCTCCTCACCCTTGGCTCTCTACTTTAGGCTCAGCGACTTGCTCCAAAAAGAACTTCCACCTTTCTCCCAACTCTTCTTTCCCAAATTGCTCGCGCATCACTCGAAAGGCATTCATGCGTTTTCGGTCGAGATCTTCCAGACCTGCAATAATATCCGCCACCTTTCCGTGAAATTCCTTTGCCACCTCTTCCGGCCTCCGCTTCTCCTCTATCTTAGAAAAATACTCCGCATCTTCGAATGCGGGCATTTCATCGTATGGGGAGTTGGAGATTACCCAGCCAATATCGTTTTCTTCAATCATTTGGGCCAGATCGCTCCATCGCGGACAAATCGCAAGAATGGCGAGTCCTCCCGCCATCATACTGTAGGCCTTGCTAGGCAGACAAACGATCGCTCCACCAGGCTTCAAGGTGACGATTCCAACATGAAAATCTAGAATTCGTTCTCGCCATTCGGTCGACGGGACCGCCGGGATGACCTCGACTCCCGATTCGGCGAAACTCTCCCGGATCATCCTGCTCTGTGCACCGCTCACGAAAAAGCTAAACCGTGCCCGTTGGACCAAATCCCCATCAGAACAACAGTCGCGAATAGCCCTAATTACGGTGTCGGCATCGTGCATATGACCAATCTGCCCACCGTAGTGGAACACCAACGGCTGTCGCGAAGGCTTTATGTTAGGAGAGAAAAGGCTGGCATCGGCCGACACGTCGATTACTTCAGCTACCCGTGGTTCGCCATAAAAGTGTTCACAATGTTTCTGGAGCACCTCTCCGAGATACACTGTTCCCCGACAGCGTTTTTGAGTCTGCCGCTGAATGAACCCAGCCAATCGAGCAATGAAAGACTGTCGTCGAACCTTCCCTGCCACGATCATCGCGTCCGGGAACAAGTCGTACAACAGGTGTACCACCTGAGCCCGACGTAACCTTCCAAAAACCGCAGTGAGGAGGGGAGCATAAAAAGTATTTGTGGTCACAATAAAGATAGACTCTCTCTTCGCGAAGAGCACCTTCCGCACGAGCAGGATGGGGTAAAAGACATAAAGCTGCAGTCGTAACCAAATTCGTTTGATTCCCGAAAGCCCGGCGGCTTTCCGATAGTCGGCCTCGCTCAAGTAGTAAATCTCCTCGATTTCACACTCCAACATCTCGGCACAAGACTTCGCATGGGAGAGATAGTCGATGCGCACACTGCTACAGAGGTAGATTTTAGGAGGCATGGGAAGCTTTGAATCGGAGACTAGCGGAGCTGGAAGCCGCTTATTTTCACTTATTTCCGCTCATTCTTTTGGGACATACTGTTCGAGAATGAAGCGTTTCCATTTCAGCGATGGAGGAGCGAAATTGATTAAATACCCAACCGCCTTTCTCGTGATATACATATAGTTAAGGAGTTGCTGCTCGTGCTCGGAGTTCAGTTCTTTGACTGCTTTCAACTCCACCAGAATTTCTCCGCAAACTTGGAGATCAGGGATATATCGCTTGTTTAAAAGATGTCCTTTGTAGAAAACCTTCAGTTCAGCTTTCGACTGATACACAATCTTCCGCAATCCAAGCTCCCATTCTAAACTTTCCTGATAAATCTCCTCGCTCAATCCTCGGCCGAGTTCGCCGTGGACCTCGAACGCAGCACCAATCAAAGAGTATCCCTCATCACTCAGATAGCTTTCGCTCATAAAGAAGAGAAGCCCAGCAAAGCTGAGGACCGCTAATCCCCCCATGTTGTTTTCCTCTCACCGTGCAAAATTCAAACCCTCTCTTCCCCAATGAGCGATAATCAGCGTCAATGAGCGGTGCCAGCCAAAGGCGGCTCTTTACTTCCTCGATTTCCACGCTTCGACGATTTCCGAAAAGATATCATCTAGGCTTTTCGTAATGTCCCAGTTTGGATAGTGCTCCTTCATTTTCCGAAGGTCGCAGTAGTAGCAAATATGATCACCTTCCCGGTTTTGGTCCGAGTAGGTGTAGTCCATCTTCTTTCCGGACAACCCCTCCACCTTTTCAAACGCTTCCAGCATGGAGCAGCTATTTTCTTGTCCACCACCGAGGTTGTAGACCTCTCCGCTCCGAGGTGCTTGGGAAAACTCCCACATGAAACGGGCGACGTCCAAAGAATGAATACTGTCCCTCACCTGCTTCCCTTTATAGCCAAATATCGTGTAAGGTTTCTCCTCCAGATTACACTTTACCAAGTAACTGAGGAACCCGCGCAACTCGACTCCACTATGGTTCGGACCGGTCAGGCAACCGCCTCGCAGACAACAGGTGGGAATTCCGAAATACTGACCGTATTCCTGCACCATGATGTCCGCTGCAACCTTGGACGCCCCAAAGAGAGAGTGCTTCGACTGATCGATCGAGAATGTCTCGGAGATCCCCTCAGCAAAATTCGGGTCGTCGTAATCCTACCGGGTCTCCAATTCCTGAAGTAGGATTCGATTCGGAGCGTCACCGTAGACCTTATTTGTGGACATGTGAATGAACGGAGTCTCCGGACAATTTTGGCGGACCGCTTACAACAAATTTAACGTTCCCACCGCATTCGTATCAAAATCGTCAAACGGGATCGCCGCCGCCCGATCATGGGAAGGCTGAGCCGCAGTATGGACGATCACGTCAGGGCGGACTTCTCTCAACAACTCAGAAACACCGACACGGTCACGGATGTCCATCTCATGATGAACAAAACCCTTTAAATCGGCTTGTAACCGCTTCTGATTCCAGCGAGTGTCACCTTGTGGACCAAAGAAAACGGACCGCCGGTTGTTGTCCACACCGCGAACCCTAATGCCTTGAGCCGCAAAAAACACGCAAACCTCGGACCCGATGAGACCCGAGGACCCTGTTACAAATAGTTCTGCCATACAAAATAGAATCGAATCTGAAAACCCTTACAAAGTGGCGCGGAACAACTGGAAAGAGACCGCAAACCAAATGGAGTAAAGGACACCGTTTTGGGGTGTAAAATTGAACAGATCAAAGGTGCATAGAATACACTTGGACAGACGACGTGGACACCCGACTTACGACTAAAGAGCTGCCGCAAGACCAATTTAACCGGATAGATGACATACATTTGTGCCCACAAACAGAACATTTCAAGCAATCCCCGCATGGCACGTTAAGAGTCCTGCGAAGTTAGGAATCCCTGGTTAACGGAGATACCCTGCCTCTGCAAATCATGGAGCATTCCCCTCACGAAAGCTCCGTACTCTCCAGAAGACCACAAAACAATTTTTGGAGACATACCTCGCACAGCCAAATCACTGAGAATGGAATATTGATACAAAATATAAAGATTGGCTTTTCACCAGCAATAGCGGGGGCTCGCAGTAAACGGACCACCTAATAGTACCTTACGCTTGTGAATTCTTCATTTCCAAAAGCGCACGTCTAAAACGATCTGGACTACACTCTTCCGCAATAAAGTCTCTTCCTCGGTTACCTTTTCCTCGCAGATCGTTTTGGTCCGATCTTGTCAAATCCTCAATCGCAGAGAGCGCATCCTCCAAGTCGTTCGACTCCAATAACCAGCCGCAACTCCGGGAGGCTAATTCCGGCCCCAAGTCGTTTCCGGGAGACAGTATTACAGGCGTAGCAGCCGCCAATGCCTCTGCCGCGGTGTGCCCGAAATTCTCACGATGAGATAGTGAGATGAACGCATCTGCTCCGAGCAAATACTGATTCTTTTTCTCTCCAAAGACCGGACCGAGGACATGCACCCGGGACCCAACTCCTAATGCCTGCGCTTCTTTTCGACATCGTTCCGCGGAGATATCTCCATCCGGGCCCACTACCACCAAATGCAACTTTGAATCGTTGGTCTTCGAAAGCAACTCTATGGTTTCCAAAGGCCTTTTCATCGAGTGCAAACGTCCAAAGAATAGCAGAATCCGACTGTCCTCCGAAACACCCAAATCACGCCGTAACCCTAGCCTACAATCATCCTTCTTTGAAACATCAATCAATTCTACTGGCCAATGAACCACGCGAGTATTCGCGCCTTCGTAAAACCATGAAGCTTTTTTCCTCTCTGATTCGGTCGCAAAAATCACATACTGTGCCGTTTGTAAAATACGACGTCCGAAGAGTCGCAACCAAAGCTGCTTGACTCCAGCTCTGTAGGTATAAACCCAAGGGTCTAACTGCCCATGCGGGATAACCCAGTAAGGAATATCTTCCTTTTTGGCAACAGACCGCGCCCAATGAGAATGGTATCTCAGCATCATATGGCACGTAATCAAGTTAACATCCTTAGTTAAAGCTTCAGCACCTGATCTTTGCCAAGAGGAAGCCCACCCAAACCAACCGAGTAACTTGTTAGAGGAAGTATCAACGTGAAAAACCTCCGGGAATGCAGACTTCTCAGAAGTTGACGCATTCTTAGAGGTAAACGAAACGATCTGTCCATCCAAGACACCACAGAATGCCCGCATAGTCTTGGACATCCCTCCTGAGTTTGGGACCACCTCAGTTCCAACCAATAGAGGATGCCTTTTTTTTTCAGTTCGAAGCATTTATTCCGAGATTAGAACAGGGGGACCAGACTACTTGCTTAACATTGCAAGAACCGAAAACTTCATAACGAGCTCAAAGATTGCGAAGGATTTTTAGGCGATAACGACTCCATAAACGCAGCGAGATAATCGCATAACGAAACTTCCACCCCAATGAAAACCTAGGCTCCCAAACCATGCTCCGTAACCCCCTCCACCAAGCAGGTTGAATGACAAGCCCAAAGAGTTGCTTGGAAACAAAAAGCAACTTCTCGCGCACGCCATATCCTTCGCGGCAATGCTCAGCCTTCCCGAGAGCTACGCGGTCAATCTTTTTTATGACTTCTCGCTGTGTGGACCGAGCTGGATGACCCACGCACATATCACGAGCATAGGCAAATTCTGCACCTGCCGAAACCGCGCGGTTAGAGAAATCAACATCGCTACCGGAGGTCATTTCGCTAAAGCCTCCAACTTCCTCAAACAGAAGACGAGAAACAAACAAGTTCGCCGTCACTCCGACCTTTTGGAGAGCAAGTTGATCTGTTTTCAAAAAACTCTGACAGTCAAACCACTCGAACGCGTTAAATGATCCGTCTCTAGGAAAAAGAGAAACCTTGCCCGCCACAAGCGCCTTAGCGCTCGCTAGCTCGGCTGTCTTTTCGGCAGATAAAACCCATTGAGGATTTGGTATACAGTCAATGTCAGTAAATAGTAAAAACGGGGCCTTGCTTCGTCTTACAGCGGCATTTCTCGCAGCATAGGAACTCTGTTTATCGGTGTACGAGAAAACCTCGAACCTCGGATATTCCAATTGCAGATTGAGGAGGTAATCGTACGACCCGTCGCTAGAACCATTGTCTACCAATATAAGCTCGGTACTGGCTTTTCCCTCAATCTGCTCACGCCAAGCGCGGAAAAACGTCGGGATGAAGCTCATTCCGTCATAGACAGGCACGATTACACTTAAGGATGTCATTACACTACCCGTTATTACTTCAGCTAGAAATCCAAAGAAATCGTCACAAGGTTGAAAAAAACTAAAAAGGAAAACGTTCGCTACTTCTGTGCCATGGCCAAAGAAGGTCCTTTGAGGTCAATCCTAGCGGCCAAATTCCAGGTTTTAAATAGGACCATAGGGAGCGGACTCATGACCTAGAAAAAACGAGTTTTATTGTAAACAACTCTATCTCCTAATTCACGACCGCCGTCTGCTCGTTCGCATTCTCTTTCGGAAATTGACCATACCTTGAATATCCATATCGGACTCCAAGACCATCCAAGGCCTACTATTTACCATCGCATACAGCCATCCTAAAGTAATCCACAACGGAAATGCGTTCTTTAATTCATAGAACAGATTTGAAAGCGAGAGAACCACAGCAATACTGAATACAAGCAAATAAGTAGTGCTTCTAGTTCGTTTATTGATCATCTTCCAAAAGCTGACAAAAACTGGTCCGGTAAACAATGATACGGTTAAAACAAGACCCATTACACCCTGTTCAGCAAGAGCCGTTAGGTAGAGAGAAAACGCGTATGGACCACTCGCATGAGTGACAAATTGGCCAACTCCAACACCAAAGATCTTCTCTATAAATGAAGCATTTCCAAAAATCGATACCGCCTGCATTCTGAGATCAAAATGCCTCCCAAATCTAATCGTTTCGAAGTCAATACTAGCGAGTCTCTCAACCGCCCGTAGGTTAAGCTCATACCGAAAGTACTCACTTATGACTGGATACAATAAAATTGGTAGCGATATCAATATTGAGCCAATAAAGAACTTTATATCTACCTTCACGATCCGTAAAAATATTCCGATAAATAGAGAGAAAAATAAGGAAAATCCTAAGGCAACGATTCCACTTCTTGAAAACGTTAGGAAGCAAATCGAGACCGAAATAACAAATAGGCATAAGGAGAGAAGCCTTCGCTTTCCAAGAAAAGTGTAAAAGCACCAGAGAGCAAGAACCGAAGTAATTACACTTAGGTGAGGAGGTTTAGCCGCAGGGAGCATCATTCTTTTCGCGCCAGCCGATCTCACCTGATCTTCGGACAATATACTTCCAAATGGAATATCTCCCAGAATGTAGTAATAATATCCACTCAATAACGAAAACATCATACAAAGAAACAACCATCCACCAATCACGAACCCCATTCCACGTAACAATGAGGGGTTATTTACCATCAAAGTATATGAAAATATACAAAGCAAAACCCCAAAAGTGTAAATCACCATCTGTTCTCTCGCGAGACCTAGAAAAACCCTATCTCCAAACGTGATAGAAAGAAAGACTGACATTATCAATAGAAGACATATTACAACATTATAATGCACAATGGTATACGTCTTAAATCTGACGATGTAATAAAAATATACCGGTGTAGCCCCAATAAATAGGGCTCTTCCAAGATCCAGTCCGAACCCGAGAATCGGGAAGGAATAGAAATGAAAAATCAGTAGAATAAGATTACAAACGAATACTTTCTCAATCCACCGCAAGGCCACGAAGTCTCGGATACCTAACGAACTTGGCTTAGGTGAATTGGGATTTAAGACGGTGGGTCTGTTAGATTTCATAAAATAACCGATGGTCGGTTAAGGAGGTTTTTAGAATTTTTGAAGAACCGTGGAGAAGATTCTTAGCCTCTAAAACACCTTAGAAGCGCGCTTTTACTAAAATCTGCACCTGTTAAACTTTATTCTGATTATGCTTGCAGCTCTAAATCGAAGAATTCGTTCCGTAGGCGGCTCGCCTCATAAATCCGCGCTGTCTGGGTTTCGGGATCGTCAGTTCGGTGAGACATCATTCTATTTGATGAATCGAAACTATAAGCCAGCTGACGCTGGATCCAAACGGTACACTCAGCTGGAAAGCCCCCTGCTAAAACGGATTTAGCCATTGGGACTTCCCATCCAGGCGGGTTGTATGGAAAACCGCACTCTGACGATTCGATGCCATTTAAGTATTCATTTGTATTAAGGTATTCGATTGCTTTCTCGATTCGGCTGAGGACCTTCGGATTCAACGAAACTCCGCCTAATTTCATGATCGAAAATCCTAAAAGGTTGAACGCGTGATACCCTATTTCTTTAGAAAGGAGTGCTTGGTGATGAGCAGGCTTAATAGCTCGTTTTACCCGTTCACGAAGACGTCTCTGACGAACCCACAACGGGTGGACAATACGACCACTGGCAGCCATATCAAATAAATCTGGAAGGTTATCGGCAAATGCACCTATCCGTTCTTCTGCTTCTGGCGTATCGGTGATTAAAGGCGAAGCACAAGCTGCAAACCAAAGTTGGTGATTGAAAGTCATATCAAAGGATAATCTAGATCCATCAGGTTCGACTCGATCCCAGACCTTTGTTTTCGAATTAAACGGGTGCAAATTGAATAGGTCCCTGGCCAATTCGCGCGCTTCACGGATCTCAAGATACTTCTCCGAAAAGAGCAGTGCCTCTATCACCCAGGCAGGGCCAATCAAGCCATTGCAAAGATCTTTCCCCGGTTTCGAACGGTGTTGGAAATTGTATTTTCCTCGGTATGGGTTGCTCTTGATCAGCCAATCGACGGACCTCTTTGCAGCTTCAAGAAAACTACTGTCATCACTCAACTCCCAGGCACGCAAAAACGCTATGATATAATGCGAAGTGTTTCTTACGGGTGTTTCAGGGTCGTGATAGTGGCCGTTATGACCAGCAGGCATTCTCCCATCAGAAGCCTGACGCGCCACCGCTGCACTACAAATATCCAGATATATGGAGCGGAATGTTCTCATTTCTTATGTTCATCCAAGGCGATCCCATAGATGGAAGCACACAGCAACATTGTCGGCTGACATACTTTCACAACTTTGACCCACACTCGATAATGACTTAACATTTTTGCTTACAATATGAAATTGTTATCACCTAAACGGAGTTTAGCGAGATCCGATGATCAAGAGATCATTTAAGCGTCCGAGAGAAATTCAAGGTTTCAGTGAAAATAGAGAGCACCTCCGCATTTTTCGGAACTGGAACTTACCGTATCGCCGCTCCCTAATCGAAATAAACTACCATCAATGATACGCTAGATAGCGATCCAAATCTGGGTCTTCACCCTGTTCTCGAAGGTGCCGTAGAAGCCCTTGACCCTGAGGTATTGTATGGTACATTTACAGAACATTTCTGAACACCCTGACCCCTCCGACGCGGGATAGGTGGAGGCGAAGGTAGTGGCAGGAAGCGCAAAATGATTGACGATGAATACCAGACTCTTACGCGTTGTGGTATCGACGAAGCAGATGCAGTGGAGTCTCTCTGGACAGTCGCTTGCTTGTAGTGGTCTTCAAGCCGACTCTGGTTGTGGAAACAATATACATCTAACCAAACCAGTTATCTGGTTAACTTTACCCCAAATGATCGAATCCACTTCGCTGTCAACGATCTGAGGGCATGAGACCATGATAGCTTCTGGATTTCTTTATAGAGTCTCCGATCCAGTCCTTTTCGTAACAGGACAGTGCTCGGGTGTTCAAGTGTAGTAAACTGGAACGTCGCCGCATTGAGACTTTCTGGCGAGCCAGTCGTATGCGTCGCATCTTCGCCAAAACCTATGTTTGTCACTGCATTTGCAGACGGGACAATCGAGAGATACTTGTTTTTGAAAAAGCAAAGCTGCACCCTGTAATCCCAGGTATCCACCTGATTGTTTCTAAGGCGCTCAACTACACGATTCCACCGAACTTCAAATGGGTAGTAAAAACGGTGTAGGGAAGTGAAGTCTCTTATACCCTTACCCTCGTCGGCAATCTCAAAATCGAAATCTCTCCAAACTCGCCTCCAAGACGCCCATCCCCAACAAAGAAACGCCGAGGAAAACCAGTAAGATTGATCAACCCTACTTTCCAGATTTGGGGACTGAGCTGAAATCGAACCTATCCTATAGTCATCCTTATACCTGACTAATAGTTCATCAGCAAACGCAAGCCACCGAGGAAGGACAAGAACATCATCTTCGAGCACAATACCCATCTCCTCATTCTCAAAAAACCAAGAAATACCTTCGCTTACAGCTTTACCGCACCCCAGGTTCTTACCGCGAAAAAGCGTCTTAACCTCACAGTTCCAGTCTACTGATAGGGCTATCTCTCGCACTCTACAGCATCTTTCGGCTTCACCGACTCGACCATCGCGGGGACCGTCTGCCGCCACATAGAGTCGCGATGGCTTTGCATTACGGATACTCTGAAAGACTTCGGCCGTTTGCTCGGGACGATTAAAAACCAAGAAGAGCACAGGAGATTTACACTGATAGGATTCACTCACTTGGAGTCACTTTCACAAATAGAACATCTTTGTAATTTCCACCATCTGTAAGAACTTCAAGCTCCCGATAATAGTTACCAACGACATCGAGAATCTTACTCATCTCGCGGACTTCCACGAGGAGATACCTTGGTCCATTTCTCATGAGGTTTAGTCCACTCAATGCCTCCGCTTCATAGCCTTCTAGATCCAAGCTCAAGAAGTCGATCTGCCTAAAACCAGAACTCTCAATCACACTATCCAATGTCATTGCTGGAGCATCGAAATCGTATCCATTATCCAAGCGCTGTAACGCCCTCCCCTCCCGAGTGTGTTTTTCACTAGCAGACCCATCTTTAACTACGGTCATCAAGTCGGCAAATGAGAGGCGAATCGTATCATCCGCATAACCATTACTCACCAAAGCAGCGTGATAGACCTTCGATGACTTTCGCCTCCTTAGACACTGCTTATATAGATCGGGGACGGGTTCCACCAAAATCCCTTTCCAATTTCTGATTGCCTCTAGATAGTAAGTGTTGCTCTGCTTGACTCCATTATTTGCCCCTGCCTCCAGAAAGACACCGTTATCGAAATTCAAATGTCGCTCGAGCTTCTCATCGAGACCGTTGAAACCTCTCCGACAAAAGCGTTTCCACTTGAGAGTCCGGAAAATGGGTTGGAGTTTTTCTCTGAGTAGTTGTTTCCTACTTATCGGTCTCATTGATTTTCAACTTTTGCATTTTAAACAGCAAGCAAGGCGCGAACAAAGAGGTGACCTGCCGACGAAAGATGTTGTCATTATTTCTAAGAAAAGCGGAGCTCAGAAACGCTGAAACCGCATAGGAGACAAGTGTAGCAATTGCCGCACCGAGTCCGCCGTGGACCGGAATCAGCGCATAATTTAATGCAATGTTGATGATCGCTCCAAGAACGGTGCAGCAAAATGAAAACTTAAACAACTTCTCTGCGACGAGATACTCCCCACGAGCGACGCCAAGGAAAACGAACAGGCTACTCCAGGCTTGAACGGCAAGTATGGGTCCCGAATCGCTAAATTCATCCCCAAAAAGAAGATCGACGATCAACGGAGCGGCGAAAGAAAGGGGTACGCAGATCAAGTAAGAGAGGCCAGCGTTAAGGTCAAAGTACTGCTGCAAGCGACCAACGTAGAGCTTCCGGCTTCTCTTACGTGCGTTCATAATCGCCGGGAAGAGCGAGGTAGCCAGAATAGCGGGAATAAAGTACCAAACTGAGCTAATCTTTACTGCAACCGAGTAATAGCCCACCGCTTCCTGTCCAAGCAAAGTTCCCAACATGATTTGGTCGATTTTCATGTAAACCGCAATCGCGAGACCGGAGAGAATCAATGGCCAGCACTGCTTAAGAAAATCTGATGCAATCGTATGCTTGAATCGCCATCGAAGGACCGAACCGAAATGCTTCTTGTAGAAATAGATAAGTAGACAAGAAAAGGAGATAGCTGACACCAACGAGATGTAAGCAAACTCAAGTACACTGGCCCCGAAATAAATGGCACCTAACTTGACTAACGAAAAGACTATCAGGCTGATACCTGTTGCCGTAACAGCGAGATCTGACCTCACCTGCGATTGAAACCAGACCTCAATTAACTTAAAGGGCCCAAAGAGCAGCGAGCTTGCACCTAGTAAAGAGAAGAGGGCAAAGTCCAGATTTGAGGAAGTAACAAAACTCGCGACAGCTAGAAGACAGGCATAAACGAGAAGACCAGCAGAAACGCTTAGCACCAAGCAAGTGCCGAGAATGTCATCGCGACAATCCGGTTCCTCGACAAACTGCCGCTTGGCTAAGGCTTGAAGACCTAGATTTCCGAGAACCGCAAGCAAGGCTACAATCGATAGAACAAAATTAAAGAGTCCGAAGTCCGATGGACCAAGATAACGAGCAACAGCAATCGACACGAATAGCCCGAGAACCAACTGGAGCATCCTACCTCCGAAGAGCCAACCAGTGTTTCCAAGATATCGTCGGAAGCCTTGGTGCTTTTTCGCTTTTGCAATGACTAACCTGAGGCTTTCCATTCTATTGCTTAATGGGCTACCGAAGAGGAACCCGTGCTCCTTCTGAAGAAAAATCAAATAAAGTGAATTGTCCAAGTGCATAAGGAAAAAGACCTATAGCTTCCCAGACGACATATTCTCGAGCACTCAAAGAATGGAGTTTTCAGTCATATTTTGAGAGCATACTGAACAAGTAGGGTCGAACTAAGACTCCTACTTCACAGCTTCCACAAAAAGTGAATCAGCTTTTCGGATCTTTCCGCGAATCACATCCAATTCAAAACGATCAAATTCAGGTATCCGGCTCTCACTAGCTATGCATACCCGAACATCCGAAAAGCCTCCATCCTTTAGAAGTCGCTCGACGGAGTAAGCATCATACATCCATAGATGAAGTTGGCCACCATTGATGAAGAGTCCTTCTCTGAAAGCTGTCACGAAAGACTTACCGCCAAGAAGAGCCAGCAACCAAAACGCTACTTGCTTACGGAGCCCTTCCAGCAAGACCTTAATCTTGCGAAAAACACGCTTACGATAGGGTAGCGAATACCTCATTGTGTGCATATCTTTCGGCATCTCATCCTCGAAAAAATGGGCAAATTGCGCTCCCATCCGATCTCGAATGAAATCTCGAATTGGTAAAGAGCGATCTTTGAGAACTGCACGCATTTGACCGCCACTTACCCGCCTTGCGAATTGGTCATAAAGCTCAATCAACATCCAGTCATACTCACCCGAATCCTCGCCGATCTTTGCTCGCTCAAGATGGTGTAAATATAGTCTTACTTTCTGCTCAAGATCAGGAACAACTAACCGAATAACGCCTTCTTTTCGAAGCACACGAAACTGCTCGTCAATAAACGTACGACCTGCTTCTGGACTCAGGTGCTCTAGTACATGAGAGCTGTAGGTCGCATCCATTGAGTCGGCGGCGTAGGGCAATCCCTTACGCAAATCATATACACGCACCCCCTTCGCATTAGCCACCATATCGATGTTGTGCCACTCCGGATGCGCGTGCGAACCGCAGCCAATATTCAAGTAATCATACATCATAGACCTTCTACTAACTCCGAATAAAGCGATTCATATCCGTTTACCTCACGTTCAATTGTGAACCTTGAACGGACAGTTCTGAGTGCCTGCTCTCCCATTCTAATTCGTAAACCCTCATCCAAAAGAACGCTCGATATCCCTTCCCGAAGCGAGTCCACCGATTCTTCTTCTGCCAACCAGCCATTGTCCATATGTTTGATCTGGTCCAAATAGCCGCCAGTCTTAAAGGCTACAACTGGTGTGCCGCACGACAACGCTTCAAGACAGGTCAGTCCAAAAGCCTCCTTACGAGAAGGTGTAACCATCACATCCGCGGCACTATACAGATGTGACAAAAGTTGTTGGTCCGTAATATACCCAACATGCCTTAAGGCTGCACTCTCTCTAACGTCATTACCGCATGAGGGGCCGAACACAACGGGAACAACATTTCTTCCACCGATTGACTCAGGTATCTTCTTTAGCGCCTCAAGCAGGAGATCGAATCCCTTTCGTTTGTTTTTCAATGTATCCGCTCCGAACAAAATCATATATGAGCCAGCCTCAACATCAAACATTTCTCTACACTTCGAGCGATCTCTTGGCCTAAACAATTCCGTATCGATTGCATAGTGAATTGTCCTAATTCGTTGAGAACGAAAGAGTTCGCTCTGTAGAGCGCACTTTCTCACCCAGTCGCTATTACACACCACCTCAATATTCACTCTTTTATAAGATTTAAGCTTACGTTTCCAAAGCCATCGATTAAGATTGACGCTGTTGCGTTCATAATCAGGCGAACTATAGCCAATTCGAAAGGCCTCCGAATCTCTAAAATAGTGCTCCGCGCCCAAAAGGGGCCAAAGATCATGACATGTCCAAACAAGTGGACAGCCGAATCCCTTCAGAGCCTCCGGTCTCAACATCCCATCTCCAACCCAATGTAGATTCACGATATCTGGCCTTAACCTTCTCACATCTCGCACGACACTTGACGGGAAAAAATTGATCGAGTGCTTGTCATGATGAGGTCTCAAACGAGCCCCAATGAATCGCTCAATACGGGGAACAATCCTTGCTTGAAGAGCACGATCAACTGCAGTTCTCGGACCATGCTCGCGGTCGTCCACTCCAGTCGAATTAGAACTGTAGAAATGGCTATCAACCCCGGCATCCGCGAGCCTTTTATGAAGCCTGAACGCCGCACCAGAAGCACCGCCTTTTCCGGACCTAAAACTAACATGCACTACTCGCATTTCTGATCGAGTTCGGTCAAAAGACGTCAACCGAAAACAAAGCCACACGCTCGCCTGTCGACGACTTCGAAGCTTGTCCTCGGAACAAATTCTCGCAAATCTCTGACAGCCAATAAATTAGTCGACCCTGAAAAACCTCACACAGAGACACTGAGGCACGGTGAGAGAGTTGGATGATGTCCAAGCATCCGTATCAGTAATCGTTTGATCTTTTGCATAAGGCTGTAAATCACGCCAAAAAGAATACACTCTCGTAGGTTCCATGCCGCGGCAGCGAGCATTACATTCTGACTGGCCCCCAAACTACCTTTGAGGAAGCAACGGGTCATTCGATAATCGTTTTTAAGGTGTCCGATCACAGGTTAAATTGCTGATCTTCTGCTCTCTTCGTTTTCGTTCTTTTGTCTTCTCGTAAGCAGTCAGATATTTGGGTAGTGATTTCGGCAGCTCGATCTTCGTATCGACCACCTTAGGCCGTCCTCGGTAGCCTTTGTCGACCAGACGTTTGCGGGGCCAGTTGCCGGTGATCTTTTTCACCTGCCAAAGGGCAGAATCGAGAGTATCACCATCGTAAAGATTCTCATCGTAACTCTGTGCTCCTACGATCACTCCGCTCTTGGCCAACATCACCACAGAGGCTTTGCTGCCAAACTCGTATTTCTTGTGCGCCTCCCCCTTGGCAATGCAAAGAACACCCGGATCGTGAAGGCTGTAGATCTTGCCTTTATAGGTTCGCCCCTGCCGGAGGACCTTCTCACAAAAATCTAGTTCCTCCTCGTAAATTATCGACCATCCCGAAGATGCTTTCCTCCTAAACTCCCGTATCAGACGACCTGCCAGCGTTTTCAGTTTTTTCCTCTGCCTTCCGTCTGGGCTTCACCATGCGGTTAGAGCGGGTTCTCAACGTAGCCAGTAGCTTAGGAACCGTCCGCGCATAGGAACAATTCCGGCCTCTTCCCCCATAGACCACATCTTCTCGATAATCTTCCGGCGCATCTTCGTATTAGTCGGATACGTTATTTTGGCCTCCTGCACCGTTGTATCGGCAACTACTTCGTCTTCTTTCTCTGCCTCTTCCCGGTGCAGTTCTATGCTCATCGCAAGGATCTTCTCAACTACCTTCTCGCCGATCCGCTTGCGGAAGTAGACCAACTCCGTCGGATCGCACGGACAGTCCCAACGGAAGAAATCCTCTCCACAAAAGTACTGCATGTAACAGTCCCTCCGCCAGATCTCACAAACCCGCTCATCGGACAGGTTCTCTAGTTGCTTTAAAAGCAGTAACCCAACCATCAATCGAATCGGTTTCGCAGGTCGACCTTCCTTTGAATACAGCCCTTCGAACTCTTTCTCAAAACTCTCCCATGGGATCACTTCCGAGAGCCTTACAAGATACTAACAGGGATCACACATCAGATCCAGGCGTTGAAGGAATCGATCGTTTGTCGGTTCGTTTTGCTTCTTTGACTTCATTTGAGTTCCGGCCAGTTCTTTGCGCTTTTCAGCGTTATTCTCGTCGGAACTAATCCACAATACCAGATAAAAGTATCAGACATTCAAATACTTACGACAATTTCAGGGGCGTCTTATTAGCATTGTCTTACGGCTTTCAAGTTGTTGTGCGAACAAGAACTTTTCATAAAACGGCACGACTAGATGTCTCTTACGATTAAAGGATTATTTCGTTGGAGGCGCTTCCAAATAATTGCCTCGTAAATGTAATAGATGTTTTTTAAACGGGCCCGCCGCTGATTGTATCTTTGGTTGGCAGCCCGTTGTGCGGCTACCTTTTCTCGAATATCAGACCTAGACCCTATATCACACTGATCCACCTTTGCTTTAACCCATTCGTAGAGCTCCATGTCCAGAGCGTTTTCTTCTTCAATGAGTTTCCTCACTCTCGAATCCAAAGTTCTCTGATTGTAGACGCCTTCGTTCTTACGAGAATAGAAGAGTGGCTTCTCGAATCCAACAACATCGGCAAACGCTACCACGGATTTGTCAAACTCTTCACTGATTCCCGCGAACACAAAATCTCGTTCAATATTTTCCTTCGCTTGAGCGAGACTCGAGTGGTCAGCCTTAGGCTCTCCACTGATCCAACGAACTTGCAGATTTCTGGTTTCATCAGAAAACCGATCCGAAACAAATTTCTCCAATGATACCTCACCACTTTTTAAGGCTCTATGGTGGACGTGATGCGGAGAGTTCTCAAGTATATGAAAATATGTCGAAACTGTTCTGGCTACAGGCTCACGGAGAAACGTCACATAACCAAACTCACCCTCGAAGTCAGTATGCAAGCCATATTGAAGGTGTCCCATTATACACCGATAGCTGTTTCGCTGATCTGGACCAAGACGCTTTAGCCTACGGACCGATTCTTCATGGTGACTACCGTCAATCCATGCAATCTGATTCAATGGATACTGCTTGTAGAGCACTTCCTTGAAGGTAGTGCCAGCCGCTTTCGGAATGTGTAAGAAGAAAAGTCGTTTTCTTATTTTCACACTATTTTATATATTGAGTGGGATTTTTAGCGACCTATGTAAATCGTTTTATCGTAATGTCAGTTCTACTAAGGGTCATTACTTTATTAATCTCTATCTAATCAAAATATGTGGTTGTCCCCTAACCACTCTACAAAAAAGTCCGTGTCTATCTTGAAATTCGAGTCGCGACCTGCAATCGGACATTCCAGTTCGCTGCAATTATACTGAAAAAAATTCTTTGCACGGGAGATGTCTCGAAAAGCTGTATACGAAAAACCTGCTGGAAGAATTTCAACAACTGTAGCGTCTTCTCGAAAGAAGACTCCATTTGCTAAAAAGGAGCCGTGCATCGCTATCACCATAGACGCTTCACGACAAACGGTAACTTGATCTGAAAAAGTGAGCTCTTCTGCCCTGATTACCCGCACTTCCAAATCAAGACTTAGGCAAAGGGTTCGAATAGCGGCTACAAACTCATTGAAGTTCTCAATCCGACGTGTTTCTCCCACTCTTTCTACGATCACACAAATTCTCTTCTCTCTCACCCTCAAATTAAGCCTATTTAATATATGATCATTAAAATGCTCTAAGTAAGGCTGATAGGTCTTCGGATCTTTCGTAAAAACAATTCTTGAGTCATTTAAAACTTTGGCCTTTTGTGGAATTCGGAATCGTCGCACTTTTACTCTCTTAGGATCAATAATGCTTCCATACATCCCAAAGTAGGAAGATCGACGAGAAGTGAATAACGTAAAATTCTTGGGTTCATAGTTACCCCTTGAGATCACTCCCTCATCCACGAAACGGCAAAACAAAGGGAGCAGGTGGTCTCTGAGAAAATGGCAGTACACCTTTGTTCCGTAACGGTGAAGCCGAAAAAAATAGGTTCTTTCGGAACTGTATACAGTTGGATTCATTTAGTCGAATTATTTTATATAATCATTTCTATTTTAGATTAGGCTTTAGATTTCGTATAACACAGATTCGATTCGGGTTGGCTATAGTTCAGAGAATTTTGGTTAAACCTACCGGGTTTTCCGGCGTCTTTACGAAAAGAAAGAAACAATGCAGCTAGATTTGACTCTTTTGATTATTTTTATCTCCTTCCTTCAGCAAGCTGTATGTAGCTGCCTTTTGAGATACGTGAGAGAGTCTTCTTCGTTGGACGTTCTACCCACCAGATTGTTACCAATTTAGCAAAGCAAGACACACTTTCCGGAGATCGAAATCATCCCTTCAAAGATTGCACGAATCCAATTAGAATCGTCCTCAAAGAATGCACGAAGAAAGGCCATGCGAAGCCTATACTGCCAAAACATAACTGAAAATAAACTTTGGCAGAGTACAAATTTTGCGTACTACGTTTGGAAAATACGAAGTCTTTGAAATATTCGAACCCTCGTCCGCATCGAGCACCCTCCTGTGTATCCAAGACAGTTTCTACTGTAACTTCTGGGACGACCAAAAGTTCGTAACCTGCTTTCCTAGCTCGGAAGCTCCATTCTGGATCTGCACGATAGTGCAATCTTTCGTCTGTATATCCAATCTCACGCGCCGCCCGAACAGGGTAAAGAACTCCTCGTCCTTTCAAAACATCAGCATGCAGTCTTGTTTCATTCACCTCATCTAAAGACTTTCCTCGAAGAGGGCTAATATGCTTACCCTGCAGGTAGCTGAGCAAATTGTGCCCATCAAGGATTCGGTCAGTTCCCCTCTCAATCGTAATCGCGCTCACGACAGAACGATTGTTTTCTTTTTGCACAGCGAGTAATCCGGAGAGCAAATCAGTGCCAAAGATGACGTCGTCATTTTGCAACAGGATAAAATCTGTGTCTGGCACTTTAAGCACCTCCAATACGTGCCTCAGCCCTATGTTAATCGCACCACTCCACCAATCATCGATGGAGCCTTCAAGATAAATCATTTCTTTCGTGCGCATTTCAAGTGGTAGTCTTTTCCGGCCATGATCAATCAGAACCAGCCTGTGATTTGAATAACTTTGAGCAGCTAGTTGGCTTAGTAGGCGTTCTACAAATTCAAAGCGGTCGAACAAAGGAACGATGACGTAAATAGTAGGTTTTTTAATCACTGAAGGGTAGGGAGCAGGCGCAGCAATGTTCTTTGGGAGAGGGTTTTCCAGTTCCCTATTAGTTTGCCGCTATTTCCACTTAGAATTTGTTAACTTGACAATTCGTGACTCCTCAACACCGCGATACACCCAGAAAGCACCCATCACGTCTCCAACCCTCAGATGGAACCCAATTATACCTTTGCCATCAGTAAGAACATGGTTCCGTCGAATGAAGGGATCTTTCGCAAGCTTCCCTAAGCCACAAAGAATTCTTGAAAGAGATGCTTTTCAGAAAAAAAGAGTCTACAGCCATTCTCCATGGCGGGCTTCGATGCGATTCTCGAACTTGTTTATAGTCACCCTCTTCCCTGTCTATCCAACGCGCCAAAGAGGATACCACAGCCTAGCCCTCTGGAGATTCATTTCTCAACAGGAGGAGAACTGCATTCAGCTCGCGACCTGCTATTGGTCGAAGTGAATCTTCGTATGATTTTTAGTAAACTCATCAGATCATCATACATTAGCTTACCTGGAGATTAGATGAACCGAAGCCGTGCCAGACCGATAGTGTCCAAATTTCTATGCAAAGGCTATATTGGGAGGGGCATCACTAAGAAGTATAAATACGGAAGAAAGTCGATAGTCGGGCAGTCAAAATCTACTTCAGCGCGCTTTCTCCTTCAACGGCACAAAGGAACAGCCTGCCTTGAAATGTTGGATTAGTAAAAACTCCCAAAGATCTGTTTGTATGGACCACGCATTTGTGCAGCCGGGTGCGACTTACCCCAGTAGGACGACTTACGTTTGTCGGTTGCGCCTTCGAACAATAAAACACATCGCAATAAGCCCCGTTACCAAGGCCAGCTGGCTCGGCTCCGGAATTACAATGTTGTTGTCGAGCCACGTTTCATATTCCGACACTCGGTGCATGTAGAACCGGCTGGGAACGTCAACGAGCGGAAGGTCCGCGGTGAAGGTCCAACCATTGGCATCTGAGCCGAGGTAATAGCCTCCTATGTCAAAAAGAGCGGCTTGGAATCTACCAGTGTCAGTCGGAGAGGTGTTGAAAAACGCGTCGACTGCAAAGTTCACCCCAATCAGAAGCCACTCCCCGTCGACTTCAATGAAGGATCCTCCCCCGGAGTCCCATGTTGCCAGATGCGTTTCGTAGGTAGTGCCCCCGGAAGAGTCGAAGTCTGCAACCAGCAAAGGCCCAACTGAGGCATTAAAGACGGAATCCACCACGTTCGTTCCCCAACGTCTGGTGCCGTCAGTGCCGTAACGCCAGCCCTTGAGATCTCCGGAGAGATTGACTTCCGACCCACGGGCCCGTCCCTGCCCAAACACAGTAAACTCTTCCCCGACCTCAGAGCTTCCCCTATAAAACGATGCCCAGGAAGAAAAGTCTCCGTGAACGGAGGTGTCGAGGGTGACGAGCTTCATATCCCCGGTGGTCACCGATGAAACCTGATCATAGCTGTTGCCGTTAAAAACGAATGAGGTTGCGGAGAAGTGGTTCGCTGTAAGGATCTGATTCGGGGAAACGATCGTGCCATTGCCATTTCCCCAATCGCCTTGCCACTGCCACCCACTATCCGCGTACGCTCCTGTCGGCGAAGAGATGATCACCGGGTCCGAGCTTAGCTGGTTGAAGTGAATCATCCCCTCAGCAGTCTGAAGGACTAAAGAGGCAACAACTAGCACTGTAGTAAGGCTTTTCATCACTTTACCAGGCGCTCTCACATTTTGTTCTCAGGAGTATCATTTAGTTGAAATCGAGAACGGTGAAACGTGATCAGTCAATTACGATTTGGCCACTCATTTTCAATGTTGTAAAGTCTACTGTTACTTTGGAAGTCAACGGTTTTGGTTCGTCAACCGAACTGAGTTTAATTGTCGCCGAAGGAAGGATTGGCCCTTCAATAAAGAGCAGAGTGCTCAGCGTTCGACTCGATTCAGACCAATCCTACCTTCTCCCTAAAAACTGTGAGGCCACCGGGGCCAGCGTCTGGCCTTTCTTCCGCCACGATCTCAGAGTCTTCAAGCGCTTTTCCAAGATCAGCCGGTCCTCTCCCTCAATGGCAGAGAGTGCCTCCTGCAACTCATCCAACCGCTCTCCAGAATCTTTTAAGTGAGGTAGAATGGTCGCCTGCAAAATGCCGTCCAGCAAACGCCGGAGCGAAAGCTCCGGCTCATAGGTGGTGCGGCGACTATCCGGTAGATCGACGTCTCGAATCGCACCTATCTTCCGTAGATAGTTCAGACCCATGGAGGCCGAACCTTTCGAAATCTCTAACTTTTGCACCAGGTCATCTAGCCCTAGCGGATACGGACTTGCAAAAAGAAGGCCGAAAATAGAGCCAACAGACTTCGGCAGCGAGAACGCGTTCGCCCCCGCAACTCCGAGATCAACCATTTTTTTCTCCCATGAGTTCATAGAGTAGAGAAGAGATATTGTGTTAACACAGAGGGCTCCTGATTTCCAAAACAGGTGCTAAAGCGACCTTTCCGCACACGAGAAAACTTTCTGGTACGCTACCGCCCTTGGGCGAGTCCTCGGTTGGGATGCCCAATAACTGTTAGGGTAATTCGTCAGAAGCTGGCGTGGGGGTGATCCCTGCACAGAACCGCCAATTTCAGTCAAAAAAGAAGGTTTGTTCAAGATTTTTTGAACAAAGTCCGATTCACGAAAACTCCACTTCCGATCGGCCACTGAACCACTGCAGGGAAGAGGTGCAGGAGTCCGTTCTTTCGCCTTGGCTAGCCATCATTGATCCTTCAACCTTCGTTGGATGCCAGACGAAAAGCATCCCTCCAATTTTTGGCTCAGCCCGCTTCAACGCAGGTTAGTAACCACCGCTCTGGCCGGACTCTCTGTATTCGTAATCGGGGCTCTTCTTTACGCACTTTTTGATCTCCTCAATCTTTTTGTAAGCAAGTTTTCGGGCGTCATTTGGCCGCTGGCCGTGGCCGGAATTCTCGCAATGCTCCTCCAGCCTGTTGTTGGACTCCTTGAGAACAAGGTGAAAATGAGCCGACTCGGCAGTATCATCGTTCTGTATGCCCTGGTGGTTCTCGCCCTAGTGGCCATTCTCGGATTCGCCGTTCCTCTTCTCGTCGAACAAACCCTGAATTTCGTTCGCGCCCTTCCATCCATTATTGAGCGGCTGCAGACCGCCCTACTCGACCGATTCCCCCAGTTGATGGAGTACCTGAATTCAACCATTGGGAAGGATAAGGTCGCGGATTGGACGGAAAACTTGCAGGCCCAGCTTGGCAATCTCCCTCAGCTCCTCGGACCCGCCTTTTCAAAGGTTGGAGCCTATGCCGGCTCAATCATCGCGATCGGTGCTGGACTGGCAATTATTCCTGTGTACGCCTTTTTCTTTCTCAATGCGCGGGGAGACAAAAAGGAGGGGGTGAAAAAGCAGCTCTCATGGGTGCAGTCCGACATTCGAGAAGACCTCATTTTCCTCGGCACCCATTTTGCCCACAGCATGGAGGCATTTTTCCGCGGGCAGATCCTGATTGGACTTATCATGGGGGTGCTCCTGGGAACTGGTTTCTCCATTGCTGGGATAAACTTCGGATTCCCGCTCGGAATGATGATCGGCCTTCTGAACATCATTCCCTACTTTGGAACGATGATCGGTCTGGCGACCGTGCTTCCGATCGCCTGGTTTCAGCCGGAAGGTGGACCCGTCCTTGCCGGTATTGGGTTGGCGATCTTCGTAGCGGTTCAGATGATCGAAGGCTATTTCCTTACCCCTAGAATTATGGGTGACAAGACGGGCCTCCATCCCCTGACCATTATCATCGCGATCTTTTTCTGGGGAACTGCTCTCGGCGGTATCCTCGGTATGATACTCGCGATACCACTCACCGCATTCTTCGTCGTTGCCTGGCGCCTGCTGCGCGAAAAGTATCTGGATCGCTGGATCAACGCTGAGGAGGTTAAGGAAAGCTCGGATGGAGGGTAGAAAGGGAAACTCGTTCCTTTTACAAAGGTAGGGCGCAGCGTTCCGCAAGCCGACATGTCGAATCTAAATCTGCGTGTTTTTTCCAAACTTCGCGGCTTGTCAAAGACTACGCCCTACCTTTTGTCCCAAAGATCCTTGCTCTCCATCAGGCTGGCTTGATGCATCCCTCTGTTTACTGTTTCCGGGCACCACACCGAGTTTTTGCCCGCACGAAAACGCATGGTTCGCACATTATCGAGGCGTAAACCTACTTCGCTCTTCGAGCTTCCTCATTCGCCAAGGCCTCGGCACAAAGTGCCGAAGGTCAAAAATCTCATCCCACAAAAAAGCCGCTTTCGGGGATTCCGAAAGCGGCTGAAAATGTAGTTTTAAAGACGAGACTTACTTATAATCGGCTTCGACCTCGGCAACTGTCTGCTGGACTCGCCCGACAATCGCATATGGATCGCCCTGGGAATTAGGACGGCGATCTTCCAGGTAGCCCTTGTAGTTGTTTTTCATGAAACTATGAGGGACACGGATTGACGCACCGCGGTCAGCAACACCCCAGCTAAACTTGTCAATCGACTGTGTTTCGTGAAGCCCGGTGAGGCGCATGTGGTTGTCCGGGCCATAGGCAGCGATATGCTCGTCCTTGTACTTCTCGAATGCGTCCATGAGTTTCTCGAAGTACTCCTTACCCCCGGTTTCCCGCATGTAGTCGGTCGAGAAGTTACAGTGCATACCGGAGCCGTTCCAGTCGCCTGTAAACGGTTTACAGTGGTACTCAACGTCTACACCATACTCCTCGCAGAGTCGCTCAAGCAAGTAGCGAGCAACATGCACCTGGTCGCAGGCTTTGTAGGAGCCTTTTCCAAAAATCTGGAATTCCCATTGGCCCTTCGCCACTTCGGCGTTGATTCCCTCATGGTTGACTCCCGCTGCGATACAAAGGTCGAGGTGCTGTTCCACAATTTCCCGGGCGATATCTCCTACGGCACTGTATCCGACTCCGGTGTAGTATTCGCCCTGAGGGTCAGGATATCCATCCTTCGGCCATCCCAGAGGACGTCCGTCTTTGAAGAGGAAATACTCCTGCTCAAGTCCGACCCAGAGGCCTGGCTCATCGGTAATTGTAGCCCGCATGTTTGACGGATGCGGAGAACCGTCAGGCATGAGCACCTCCGACATTACGATAAAGGCGTTTTCGCGTGCTGCATCCGGGTAGATCGCCACTGGCTTCAGCACACAGTCCGAACTACTGCCCTCTGCTTGCTGGGTTGAGCTCCCGTCGAATCCCCACTGCGGGCAATCCTCCAACGAGAAGGAGTCCATTTCCCCATCCTTGATTAGTGTTTTGCCGCGCAGGTTTGCCACAGGCGTGTACCCGTCGAGCCAGATGTATTCCAACTTTATCTTTGCCATATTCTGTCTTTGGTTTTGTGCAGATGCTGAGTGATGTAAACGGCCACCCCAGAGCGGGATAGGCTAGAGGTTGGCCAAAACAGCAGTCTCCATGCCAGAAACTCGAGAAACGGGGTTGTCCAGAGGACTCCTCTCAAACCTTTGGTGGTCAAACGAACTGAAAGGTATGGAAAACCACTAGTAGAATCTAATCTCCCGTAATTGGTTCAGAAAACAAGCCCGCTTCACAGACCCATCTGCCGAGAATACAGAGCCAAGATCGATCGATCGAGCAACAGGCGTTGAAAAGCGTTGACCTCCGTTCCTCTCACTAGCGAAATCACTCTCATGCGCGCGTTTTTTCTACTGATATCCCTCCTGATCCTGGCCCCTCTTTCTCTCGCCCAAAACGCGTCAACTCTGGACCCCATCGAGCGAACGGGAGAAAAGCAGCAGCTGACGATTTCCGTGACCGCCACGGAACCGATGGTCGAAGCTCTTGCCAAGCGGGCATTCCAACTCCACGGCGCGTTTCGAGTCGTTTCCGGGGAGGCAGACGTCGCACTGCAACTGCGCACTTCCGGGTCAGATACGATTCTTTTCAACGCCACAACCGGAAGAACTACTTTCAACGGCACCGTTACCGCCGAAGACAAGTTGGAGGCCACTGCAATGGCATGCGACGATGTTGTGGAGCGACTCCTAGGAATTCCCGGATTTTTCGCGGGAAAACTCGCCTTGGTTGGGGAGCGACAAGGCAAGAAGGAGATTTTTGTCGGAGACATTTTTTTTCAGAAAATGAGGCAGTTTACGCAGGGCGAGGGGGACTCAATTGGACCAAAATTATCGCCAGACGGGACTCGGTTTCTTTACACGACCTACGCGCCGACCGGCTTCCCCGACATTTACGAGATGACTCTATCCTCAAGGAGAGCCAAACCTTTCGCTACTTTCAAGGGGACCAATACGGGAGCGGTCTACAGCCCTGACGGCAGTCGGGTAGCCATGATACTTTCCTCAAGTGGGAACGCGGAACTCTACGTGTCAGGATCCGACGGAAGATACCCCAAAAGACTTACGAACAATCGCAGTCTCGAGGCCTCCCCAACTTGGTCTCCCGACGGCAGCAAAATCGTTTTTACGTCCGACCAATTGGGCAAACCGCAGCTCTTCGGAATCGCAGCGTCCGGCGGAGCCGTTTCCCGCCTGCCTACCAACATCAGCCGCTATTGTTCCGAACCGGTCTGGAATCCACGAAACTCAAGACTGATCGCATTCACAGCCGCCGAAACAGACGGATTCCAAATCTCACTCTACGACACCTCCACCGGAAGAAGCGAATTCGTTACGACCGTGGCGGGAGATGCCATCGAACCCGCTTGGCTCAACGACGGCCGTCATCTCATTTTCACCAATCGGGAACGGGGTCAGACGAGGCTTTTCATTCTCGATACTGAAACAAAGAACATCGAACCCCTCCATTCGCAGAGGTTCGGAAACGCTGCACAGGCAAACTTTGTCATGCCGCGGTAGATTTCACCGCCGATAGTATTCCCGGAAAAGAGAGTCAAAGCCGCTGGACCGTAAAGGGAACCGCGAGGGTTGAGGCTCCCGTTACGAGGGACCACGAGGTTCTCTGGCAGAAAGAACCACGCGGGTGTAATTTTTTATGCGGGGTACTCGGGGGAGGGACGGGCTCTGTCCCGTCCAAATCGTTTCGGCTGGACGACCACTCCGACGCGCTGACCACGCGGAGGTGGTCCCTCCCAAAAAAATAATCAGCTTACCAGTGGATTTAATCCCACCCACCACGCTAAACAGACCCATTTTCCCGTTTGTCATGGGACGAAACGGTGTCATACTGGATCGTTTTACAGAATTTACCAAATGGCCTCCAACCAACCTTTACCCACCGATGACAGCACCAGACTCTCCCGCGAGTTTGATGCTGACTTCGCTCCGGGGGAAGACTACACCCATGAACTTCCCGACACGCAGAACCTCAAGTCAGCGGAGATTCCGGGTACACCTGTAGCCATTCAGGAGGTCGGATCTTCCAATTTCCGCCTCCCCATGCGGTTTCAAAACGCTGACGGAACAGAAATTCAGCTCGAAGTTTCCGTTTTTGGAGGAGTAAGCCTGGATGCCAACAGGAAAGGCATCAACATGTCCAGGATCATACGAATCTTTTATGAGCACCGGAATCAGATCCTGAATTTTGGTCTTATCCGGAAAGTCCTCGAAAACTACCGAGAAAAGCTAGACGCCGAGTCGGCTCGCCTCCAGGTTCGATTTTCGCTTCCGCTTGCCCAAAAGAGTCTTCGAAGTGGCTTGGACGGTTTCCAATACTATGATACCGTCCTGGAGGGTCGAATGTCGTCCGGTGGTGAGTATACCAGGATGATGCAGATCGGCTTCGTGTATTCCTCTGCCTGCCCGTGCTCCTCTGATCTCGCCGATCACGCTGAGGAGACCCGTCAACGTTATGCCATCCCTCATTCGCAGCGCAGCCGGGCGCAAGTGAAGGTAGTTCCGATTTCTGATGAAAGTGTCACCATAGAAGGCCTCGTCGCACTTTGCAGAGACGCGCTTGCCACCGAAACCCAGTCGATGGTGCGAAGGGTCGATGAGCAGGCTTTCGCTGAGCTTAACGGTGCCTACCAGAAATTCGTAGAGGATGCTGTCCGCCTTCTTTACAGCCAGATCGACGCTCATCCGGGAATCGAGAAGTTTGCCGTTTCCTGCTCGCACCTCGAATCTCTCCATTCTCACGATGCTGTAGCCTCGATTGCCAAGGGCCTACCAACCGGACTATCTGGTGCGATCGAAAACTACAATGACCTCATCTGCTGACGCAGAATGGTTCGACGTCGTTGACGAGGAAGACCGGGTCATCGGGCGGGAAACTCGTTCTGAAGTTCATCGCAAGCGACTACTCCATCGTGCCGTCCACCTATTCGTTTTTCGGCCAGACGGTTCCCTTTTTCTCCAAAAACGCTCCGCTTCCAAAGACACTGCCCCCAATCGATGGGTCAGCTCCTGTTCCGGCCATGTCGATTCCGGAGAAGATTATGAGGAAGCAGCCTCACGCGAGATCAGAGAAGAGCTGGGAATTCCCGCCGATACCATTCACCTTGAGGAAAAATGCGCGGTAAAGGCGGTCCCGGAAACCGGAAACGAGTTCGTCCGCTTGTATGCGGTCTTCGATTTCGAAGGAACCATAGAACCTGACCCCGGCGAGATTTCAGACGGCTGTTGGAAAACCCCTGCAGATATTGAGAGATGGCTCACTGACAAGCCGGATGACTTTTCAGACTCCTTTCGGTATTTGTGGAAAATCTGGAAGCAGACCAACCCATCTTGAGTTTGCGGTGCGCGGCCGTCTGAGCTGACCGCATTCCTCAAAGTGTTCGGCCGAAGGGCTTCGCATCCGCTTTTACTTGCCCGGCCTCCCCGAATCTTCACGCTCGACCTATGGATCCTCGCTACGAATTACTGGCCCGCGGTTTAGTCGGGTTTTCCGTTGACCTGAAAAAAGACGAGCACGTTCTCATAGACGCAGGCGGAATCCCCGAGGAAATGGTCATTGCCCTGATTCGAGAAGCGCGGAGGAAAAAGGCCGTTCCTCACGTATCGTGGAGAAACGAAAGAGTGTCCCGTGAGCTGATCAAGGGAGCAACGGAGATGCAATACGCTACAGAAAATTCATGGGAACTTTTCCGCATGAAAAAGATCCACGCCTACATAGCGCTTCGTGGTTCAGACAATATTTTCGAGACGAGCGACATCCCGGCAAAGAAGATCCAGATGTGTTCGAAGAAGATGAAACCCACGCTGGACTACAGAGTCAAAAGAACGAAGTGGTGCATCTTGCGCTGGCCAAATCCTGCAATGGCTCAACAAGCCTCGATGAGCACCGAAGCGTTTGAAGATTTCTACTTCCGCGTTTGCACTCTCAATTACGCAAAAATGAAGCCCGGTATGGCGGCTCTCAAGAAAGCCATGGAAAAGACAGACAAGGTCCACATTAAAGGGCCCGGAACAGACCTCCGTTTTTCCATTAAGGACATGACCGCGATTCCCTGCGGCGGACAGTACAATATCCCGGATGGCGAGGTGTTTACGGCGCCCGTGCTAGACTCTGTCGAAGGAACCATCACCCACAATGCCCCTACCGTCTATCAAGGCGTGTCATTCGACAAAATCCGGCTCACCTTCGAGAAGGGTAAAATCGTTGAAGCTACCTCCAGTGACTCAAAGAGACTCAATCAGATCCTGGATTCTGATCCAGGAGGGCGCTTCATTGGCGAGTTCGCGATTGGTTTTAATCCTCACATCCGGCAGCCGATGGGTGACATTCTTTTTGACGAAAAGATCGACGGCTCTTTCCACTTTACTCCGGGTCAAGCCTACGAGGAGGCCGACAATGGAAATCGTTCTCAAGTTCACTGGGATATGGTTTCCATCCAGAGAAAGGATTTCGGAGGCGGTGAGATCTGGTTTGATGACAAGTTGGTGAGGAAAGACGGCATCTTTTTGCCAAAGTCTTTGCAAAAGCTCAATCGGGAAGCTCTTCTCGCGGACTGAAGGAGACCTCCCCAAGGCCCGTGAAATCCGATTTGCAGGTTGAGTTTTCCTTCTTTCAGCCGATGATCGCTCCCTATGACCCGCACCATTTTCCTCTTCACGCTTCTATCCTTTTTCTCACTGTCTGCCAAATCGCTCGAAGAAGTCATTGAAAAGGCAAGGTCCTACGTCGGTCCGAACGAGACGCTGGAGTCGGTAGATTCACTTCTTTATCAGGGCACTTTGACTCCCGAAGGTGGTTCGACTGAAAGGCAGGTTCGGCTTGTCTTGGAAAAGCCGGCGAGCCAGCTCCTCGAGATCACTCAGGACCAGGGGAGGATTACCATGGTCGTGAATGCCCTAGAGGGTTTTATGGTTCAGGAGGATCTCGGAACAGGGCGCAAAGCGGTTCTTCCGCTCCCTCTCGATCAAGTCAGACGCTTCAAAGCAAATGCTGCCGAGAATCTATACTTTTTTGAGTTTCCAACTTCAGCTCAAGTGCGGGCGAAATACTTGGGCGAAAGCAGCTTTCGCGGGCAAACTGCCGACGAAGTGCGGTATGTTCATCCCGGAGGTATCCAGTTTTTTCGTTACTTTGATCCCGAAACGGGCGAATTGATTGGGACTTTAACCGATAACGGATCTGTGAATACAGAAGAAGGCGAAACCGTGGTGGATGGAATCCGATTTGCTGAGAAAGTCCTTTCCTACGAGGGCGACGATTTGGTTCACACGATTACTTTCTCGGAGATTGAAGTGAATCCGGATCTACCCGAAGACACTTTTGCATCACCTGAGTGATTGGGCGTTCCTACCAATGACAAACCCGGTTTGACACAAACCCGGGCAGACGCTTCTCCCAACTAGAATGAAGGTTCTCTCCATAACCGAAGCGAACGTCGTCTCAACGGTCCAAAGGTTTCAGAAATCGGTCTCGTTTTCCACGGAGACAAGCAATGCTGTGCGTCCAATTCTCGAAGCCGTGCGCAACAATGGAGACCGCGCACTCAGGGAACTGACTCAGAAGTTTGATGGCATCGACCTACCGCGGCGTCGATTGCGAATCACCGCTTCTGAGATGGAGCTGGGTTGGAGCAGAGTCTCTCCCAAAGATCGGAGAGCAATAAAGAGCTCGATCCGATCGATTCGTCATTACCACAAGAAATGCCTGCCCGTGGGATGGACGGGAAAGAACGAAATGGGAATGACTGTAGGAGAGCGTTTTTATCCGCTTGGACGCGTAGGTCTTTACGTGCCGGGAGGCCAAGTGCCTCTTGTCTCCACCGTTCTCATGACAGTCGTTCCGGCACAGGTAGCTGGAGTCGCAGAGATTGCTCTTTGTACCCCTCCCGACGGAGAAGGCACCGTTTCCGACGGACTTCTAGCCGCCTTTCACGCTCTGGGCCTCAAAGAGGTCTACCGCATAGGTGGAGCCCAGGCCATTGGTGCTATGGCTTACGGCACTCAAACCGTTCCGGCAGTCGACTTGATCGCCGGACCCGGGAACGCATTTGTCATGGAAGCGAAACGACAGGTTTTCGGATCGGTCGGGGTAGACTTACTTCCAGGGCCCAGCGAGGTCATGGTGGTTGCTGACGAGGGTGCTACCACCGACTGGGTCGCGAGCGACCTCCTATCGCAGGCAGAACACGGCACAGGCAAAGAGAAACTCTATCTGGCAGTCCCCAGCCAAAAGGTATGGAAACGGATTGAAGTCGCACTGAAAAAACAGGTCAGCCGCCTTTCCGCCGACTCCGAAATTCCATCCATTTTGAAAAACCGGTTTTTGATCGGCATCTGCCCCACCGTCGAAGCCACCGTAGCATTCGCAAATGCGATCGCGCCCGAGCACCTTGAGCTACAAGTCGCCCCGAACCGGATCGCAGAATTGACACGGAGAATCACTACTGCCGGTGCGATCCTTCAGGGATATGAGACTCCAACAGTACTCGGGGATTTCGTCGCGGGTCCGAGCCATACCCTTCCTACCGACGGAACGGGACGGTTTTCAGGAGGCTTACAGGCGATCGATTTCATGAGACGGTCCAGTCTGGTGAGGTCGAATCAGCAGGCGAACCGCATCGCCATCGAAACCGTCGAGGCATTTGCGGAAATGGAGTCCTTGCCCATTCACGGAGATTCGCTGAAAAAGCGGCTCGAAAAGTGAAATTCATGATTTCCACCGGATCGATCGTAAGAGAGGGTTTCGAATCTCCCCGCTAACATGGAAATTCGCACCAATGTTTCATCCTACGTCACACCAAAGGTGTTGGCTGTGGACCCCTATGTTCCGGGAGCGCAAATCAACGAAGACGGGTGGATCAAGCTCAATACCAACGAAAGCCCCTTCCCTCCAAGTCCGCTTGTTCTGGAAGCCGCACGAGCTGAAATGGAGAAGGTGACCCTCTACCCAAATCCTACCTCTCAGCCGCTGAGAGATGCCGTTGCGTCTTTTTGGAAAATTGAACCCGCTCAAGTGATCTGTGGAAACGGATCCGACGACATTCTTAATCTCTTGATTCGTGTTTTCAGCGACGATTCCAAATCCGCGGGCGCGATGGAGCCGAGTTATTCCCTTTATCCGATTCTTGCAGCAATCAATGGATCGAGGTGGATCTCGGTTCCGTTCACTGATCCTTTTAGGCTCCCCGTAAAAGAGATCGTTGCCGCAAATCCCAATCTGTTCTTTCTGACCTGTCCACACGCACCGTCAGGAGTCGCTTTTCCCCTCTCAGTAATCGAGCAGCTGGCTGAAACTATAGATGGGATTCTCGTAGTTGACGAGGCATACGGAGATTTCGCGAGCGACACGACCGTTGAAATCCTCGATCGCCACCCGAACCTGGTCATCACCCGATCTTTCTCCAAATCGTTCGGTCTTGCTGGGCTGCGGGTCGGTTATGCCGTCGCCTCTTCCGAGATCGTCAGCCTTCTCGACCGCGTTCGGGATTCCTACAATTTGGACCGCGTGGCTCAAGCCGCCGGCTGCGCAGCCTTGAAAGACTGGGGTTATTTTGATGCCACTATCGGCAAGATCACCTACATTCGCGACTTCTACCGGAATGAGATGGAAGGCATTGGCTGGGAGGTCTATCCGTCCCAAGCCAACTTTCTCTTCGCGAGGCCACAAACCGCTCATGGTGACTACGGACCGGAGGTGGCCGTCTCACTTTTTGAGTTTCTTAAATCGAGGAAGATCCTTGTCCGCTACTTTGATAGCCACGCCTTGACTCGTGATTTTCTCCGAATCAGTATCGGCGACGAGGATCAGATGCTGACCCTTTGGGAGACGATATCGGAATGGCTGAAAAAAGAATAGGCGCGAAGACACGCGAGACCGCGGAAACCCGGATTTCCGTAGAGTGGAATCTGGACGGAACCGCCCAGTCAAAGATTGAGACAGGAGTGCCCTTTTTCGACCACATGCTCACATTGTTTGCCGTGCATGGCCTGTTTGATCTGGAGGTAAAAGCGGACGGAGACGTCGAAGTCGACTACCACCACCTGGTCGAAGACCTCGGTATCGTAATGGGGGATTGCTTCAGAGAAGCCGTAGGCGACAAGGCAGGGATTAAGCGCTACGGATCCTTCTTTCTTCCGATGGACGAAACGCTCGTCCGCGTGGCGGTAGACGTGAGTAATCGTCCTTGGTTGGAATACGATTTGCCAGCCTCTCCGGGATTTGTGAAAGACTTTAACGTAGGTCTGTTTCGTGAGTTTTTTCAGGGGTTTGTAAATCAAGCTCGAATCAACCTTCACATTCGTCGCGAATGTGGCGTCGAGCCGCACCACCTTGCCGAGGCTGCCTTCAAAGGGACCGCCCGCTCGCTAGATGAGGCAACACAGATCGATCCTCGAAGAGGTGGAGCCATCCCCTCCAGCAAAGAAACGCTCAACGACTAAGAGCCTCGGCCTCATCGCCTGCGCAAAAATCCATTCCCATGCCAGCATTTGGAGTCAGCAAATCCATCGAGATAGCTGCATCAAAAGAGACTATCTTTGAGCTAGTCCGGGACTTCCGCCGGTGGCCCGAATGGTCTCCTTGGCTCCGAGCCGAGGCAGACTGTCCATTGGTCTTCGCTCCTGATGGTGAGAGCTACGAATGGAACGGTAAGATCATTGGAGCCGGTAAAGCAATCCGTGTCGCTTCGATAGATGGCCAGCAAATCGATCTACGCCTTGAATTTATTCGCCCTTTTAAATCTACCGCCGAGGTGACCTTTTCCTTCGAGGAGACTTCGGAGGGAACCCGGGTGACGTGGGAGATGGCAGGCAGCCTGCCCTTTTTCCTCTTCTGGATGAAGCCAATGATGGTTGGTTTTATCGGAATGGATTACGACAATGGGTTGCAGTTGTTGAAAGACCTCGCAGAAGCCGGTTCCGTTCCTTTGAAGTTGGAGTTTGTCGGCGTCGAGAACTACCCAGCGGCCCCTTTTCTCGGTCGATCCGGAGAAGCTTCCCTTACAGCGGTAGGGCCGGTTCTCCAGCGGGAAATGGAGCTGTTGGGTCTCAGCTGTGATGAAGCGGGAATCTCTCCCGAAGGACCCCCCTTTAGCATCTATCACGAATTCAACCCAGGGAAAGACATCTGCACCTTCACCGTGGGGGTGCCCTTCAGCGGATCTCTTCCAAGCACGCTGGATCCCGGAATCCGCAAAGGCCAGATCCAGGAAGGGAATGTCTACAAAACGATTGTCACCGGACCTTACCGTCACCTGGGGACAGCCTGGTCAGCAGCGATGACCCACGCCCGATCCAAAGTATTCCCATGGGATAAAAAGTCGCCTCCTTTCGAAATCTACGAAAGCGACCCAAGCAAAACGGAGGAGGAGGATATTCGAACAGTTATCCTGATTCCTGCGAAGTAAGCTGCAAAAAAACGGATACTTGATGAAGAGTCTCTGGCTGGTCTTACTTTTTGCCCTTTTTGTAACTGGATGCTCGTCCGATCCAGAAAACGCCTCGGTTAAGCAAGCGTTCGAAGATTATAAATCCGCGATCCTGAATGACGATGCCGAAACTGCATATGGCCTCGTTAACGAGAACACGAAAGCATGGTACGGCGAAACGCTTGATCGGGTGCTTACCTCGAATCGGGATCAGATCATGGAGCTCGGTGTCTTGGATAAAATACAAGTGATCCTCATTCGCCACAGAGTCCCGCGGGAAGAGATCCTTCAGATGACTCCTGAATCCCTATTCAAATATGCTGCTAGCCGTGGCTGGGTCGGAAAGAATTCGGTGTCCGGACTCGGGATTGGAAAAATCGATGTTCAGAGAGATTTCGCAACGGGTGTCGTGAGAACAAATGGGGAGGATTCTCCAATACGATTTCATTTCTACAAGGAAGATGGCGTTTGGCGTATTGATTTGACGGAACTGAACAAGTGGGGAGAAGCGGCGCTGATTACGCAGATTAAACAGAGTCGACAGGATGAGTTGGACTACATTTTTACACTTGTGCAGTTTGCCTCAGGAAAACCGGTTCAAGAGAGCATTTGGAAGCCTTTGATCGAATAGTCCGAGACGCCACAGACGATTTCTAGTGAAATCCGCCTAAGTGTTTTCAAAAATTGATCGCTCTGGGAACCCACATACGGGTTGCCTGTTCTCAAACTTGGAATGAACATGAGACTCTCTTTACTACTCGTTGGTCTTTTTCCAGTAATTGCATACCCAAACATTGTGATTCCGTCACATGAAGCCTTCATTGTTGGGGAGGAGGTCCACCTTGTTGTATCCCATGAATATACTCAAGTATCTGGAAAGTACTGGTTGAGATCGGCCGCGAAGCACAAGAATCCTGAATTAGTAAAAGAAGGATCTGGAAAGAAATCCGTTCAGAGACCGCCAATCAGGGTGAGTTTCCCTTATTATCTCCCTAGGATCGGTCATGGCTCAAATAAAGTTAAGGATTTTTGGATGAAAATTTCCAGATTTCCAGCTTACCTCGAGCAAGAAGACGTCGCCGATTTTGAAGAACTCAGCGAGTTTTCGGTATATCTCTACGATGGGAGAAAAACACCTCTTGAAATTGATTCAGTTTGGATCACCGATCCGATCAGTGAGGGAGCAATCGATGAAATCATTCGAAAATGTGTCACTGTTTATTTCGAATTCGATATTCCTGAAGAAGCCGCGAAAGCTGAAACCCCAGTAGTTGTAAATTTTAGGCAGTTTAACGTTTTCGACGGAGTTATGGCTTCCGTAGCAGCCTATACTCCAGAGCTGATCAATTTCGAATCAAGTAATGATCACGCTCACAGGCACCCAGAGGATTTCAAAGTCATTTTCTCTTTAGGCCAGGAATCATCCGGCTTCGAACTCATCTCAGAAAGCACTCTAATTTCCAGAGACGAATCGGTCATCAGTTTCTTTCCTGAGGACAAAGAAACGATTCTCGTACGTTTCGTTCTATTCGACCCGTTCACGCCGGATCGGCTTATCCAACCAGACTAAGCAGACAATCCAGTAAAAGCAGCCGAACATAATATAAATGAATAACGCTAGGAAGCCCACCTACAGGTTGCGCTGGATCCCCTTTTGATCACGAGAAAATTTGACCACCTTCCTCAATATGGACATCCCGCTTTCCATGTGAAAACGGTCACCTACACAGTCAGAAACAGAGAACCTTAGTTCCTCGATGGATCAAGTTTGCTTGGATCATGACCCTGTGTCGTGATTACGCGAAAAAAAGAACAAGCGGTCGTCGTGATCTCGCTTAAGGATCACGGAGCCCTTCAGGAAACGGCCTATTTTCTTCGAACCCCAGCCAATGCAAACCGTTTGATCGCATCTATTGAGGCCGCCGAAAAAGGAGATCGGATCGGATCACTTGGCGCTGGCAACCCTGTGAATCCGCCCATCAAATAGAAGGCCCATATATCTGAATCCCTTAGGATCACTTCAACGTAAATCTGGGAGTCCAACTCCCAAATCTAAAGAATGTTCTCAAGAGTAGGTTCTCCGATCTCCGTTCCGGCGAAGAAACCCGATCATTCCGACAGCAAATGCACTGATCCAGAAAGCCGCTCCGCTTGGCTCAGGCACTGCGTTAACCTGGATGTTGTCCACATCGAGGTATCCATAGATGCTAAGCCAGTTAACCGTGCGGATACGGATATCCACATCCTCCTGGCCAGAGACCGCGGAGCCAAGATCTATACTCGCAAGGCCGTAGCCCGATTGCCATGTTTCCAGCTCGGCCACATCGACCCATGAGCTATTACCGATCCGGTAATCGACTTCCAGGTTACTATCCCAAGTAAAAGCACCCAAGCTTCGGTAGGCAAAAGACACCGACACGTCGGTCAGCTCCGAAAAATTGAACCCCTCCATTAAAAAACGACCGTCATTGAAAATCGTTGTCGTTCGATAAAACCCGAGTGCGTAATTGGGCGAGCCAACCGGCCCCTCCACATTGATAGAAGTTCCTGCAATCAACGGATCAACGGTTCCGTTAATGTCCAAAATCCCCGCAGTGATACTACCTGCTTGCGATCCACTGGTCACAGATAGTTTGGAAGGCACGGTCGAACCATCCATATTCCAATAGGCTACCAGAGTCGCCGAAACTTGGGTGCAGCAAGCTGAAAGGCAAAGGGCAAAAAACGGGATCGCTCGTTTCATCACAGCTCCAGAATACTGCCATCAATCCAGACACAGTCAACCAATGCGTGATTCACTGATCCCACGGCCTACCCCACAACTCCAGGTCCTCCGACTTTACAGGTTCTTCTCCGATCCACGTCTCATAGAAAATGCGGAAGGGCACCGAGCACTGAACCCTCCGCTGATCCTTATTGATTTTCGGATTCACGCTGAACACAACTGATTGTTCCCTCAACTCGCTCGCCCGCACCCGAGCATATTCCTGGGCTTGCTCAATCGACCCGCCCTTAATCCGACTGGAGAGCTCCTCTAACTCTTCCAAAGAAATATCTCCCCAGTATCGATCCCACTCCTCCGGCGAAAACTCTAATTGATGAAGCGCGACCAGTTTCCGTTCCTCGCCGTCCTTTTCGTAGAACCCAACCACCAACTCAAAGGGTTCACGAATGGATCGCTGACGCACCGCATCTCCTAGATAAACACTGGACCCCCACTGGATCAATTTGACCGAAATCGGAACACCGGGATTCCGCAAATTTGCACCTCCCGGAATGTCCCACTCATCCGTGTAACCTCGGTCGAAAAGATGGTTCCAAACCTCCTGCTCGAAGTCGAGCCCATGACCCTGCCGCTCCTTCCCCCAAAGGACGGCTACAGCACCCAAAAAGAGGACTGTTGAAAAGTAAGGTATCGTCATCCGAGGAAATAGGTCAGCCGAATCCTACAGCGATCCCCATCCACGAAAGGCTCCACCTTGTCCGCTCTCACGTCGGAAAGCCAGCCGGACAACCCGCTGATAAATGCTTGCTCCTCGATCGGATCAAGAGCACTCCGAGGAGTACGGGTCCGAATCAATTCTCCCTTGTAAGAAACCTTAATTTTTAGGTCAAAGTCGTCATACTCAAAAGCCAGCCGAACAGGAGACTCGTTTGCATTCGCGGATACGATCTGGTCGACCAGATCAATCACTGAATCCCGTATCTGCTCGAATTCGACCTTAGGTATTTTCCACTCCTCTGCCTCCTTCTCAAAAAACTCCCTAAAATGGATCTTGGTTTCTGAGGGCTCTTTGTCCGTGAGCTCGATCACACCCTTTCTTCTCCGAGCAATTAGGAAAAACAAATTGAGGAAAACCGCCGAAAGCGTTCCCACGGCAATCGGCGAGCTTGCAATGGGCTTCACCCATTCCGGAAAACCGCTGAAGAAGTCTCCATAGAGGGTTACCCCAATCACCAACAAGGTGGAGAATCCAATCGTAAAGGTCTCACGGATAGTGACCGGCCTCCGAAAGGCCACTTGCATTCCTCCAACAAACATAAACGAGCCGTTAAAAAATAGAACGGCGCCCATGACCGGCTGAGGCATGTGAACGATTAAAGCGGCTAACTTGGGCAGGCAGGCGAGGACGAGAAGCCAGAAAGTAATGCCAAAAATCACGCTGCGGCTAGTCACGCCAGACGCCTTCTCTACACCGATCAAACTGGGGCTCACACTCAGACCGGGTGAGGCAAAGACCCCTCCAATAGCGCATCCGATACCGTCGGCTAGAACCCCTCCCTCGAGACGTTTGGTATCCAACTTCGACCCCGAAGCATCATTGATCTGCTGGCAGGTCGCCAGCACTCCGGTCGTCCGCAACCCCGACGCGACACCAGCAAGTGCGAAAGGGAAAAGGTACGTCCAGTCGAAGTGGATCTCCTTGGGAACAACGAAGGGAATCTGGAATATCGGCGAGTCCGAGAAAGTCGTTGTGAGCGAGGCGGGGATTAGACCCAACACCCCTGCGAGACAATAACCGGCAAAAATCCCAATCAACGCGCAAAACAAGCGAAAATAACCCTTCCCCCAAACGCTTAGGGCGACCATCAACGTGACCGTTCCAAAAAATACGATCTCGATCTGTCCAAAGTTTGGCTTCTGGAACAACCGTTCATCGAAGGCAATCCCCAATGAGATTTTTCCCAGTTCGATGCCGACCGACATGAGAATAATCCCCGATACAACCGCTGGGAAAACTTTTCTCAACCGCGCCACAATCCGGGAAAACGACACTTCACAAATACCCGCGAAAATGATCATCCCGATCACCAGTGGAATCCCACCTTTCGCAGCTGCTCCCAGCGCTGCAGGTAGATAGATAGCGGAGACAACGGGAGGTGCCAGAAAGCCGGATCCGATAGGTCCGAACCTGAAGGTTTGAATGAACGAATGGAGGACGATAGCCACCATGCTCATTCCGACTAACTGAACCGAATGGCTGGAATCGAGACCCGCTGCGTTTGCTACAATCGCAACCAGCACGAGATAGGGGCAGATAACGACCACATACTGGAGACCGAGAAAAATCAGCTTCCCAAAAGACGGCCTTTCATCGAGCCAAAACAGGAGCTCTGGCGGCCGCTTCAATTCAGATCCCACACCCAACAGTCTGGGGATAAACACCTTCCGAGAAAAGGCCAAAGAACCCGCCTCTATTCGGCGGGATATTCGGAGAGGAGAAGTCGGTCTGTAAATTGAAGTTTCCGAGCCAATTCCCGGGCTAGATTGAGCACAAGGTGCAAAAAGACATCCGGTTCATCCCTGTGGAGAGTGAGGAGCCATGTTCGGGGTAGGCCCAAAATCTCGCAGGGTTCACTGGCTACAAAAGAAGCCTCTTGATTGGTCAACGAGAGAAGTGCTGCTTCGCCGAAACAATCACCCGGACCGAACTCACGCTTTTTCATCGAGGCCTTTTCGTTGGAGAGCATCAGATCCACTCTTCCGGATAGAATCACAAAGACATGGCTGGATTGCTTACCCTGATCAATAATGACCTCCCCTGTTGAGAAATCTGCGACCTGGAACTTATGGAGAAACCGTTCTCGTTGCTCCTCTGTCATTCCGCCGAAAAGTGAAATCCGCGGAAGCAGCGCATTCACCGTTCTATGATCTTCGAAAGGCCGGAAAGTTGCCATCTCTACAGATCGAACACCGAAACCGAATCGCAGGTCAAGTGAAGGCGTGACTACGACAGTTTTAACCCCTAAATACCTTTCATGATCATACCCAGGGAAAACCGCCTCACCCCGGAACAAATTGAAGAGGTTACCGCTATCGTAAGCGACTTCGGCTGTCACATTCAGGAAATTGTCGGAGCGCACCGCAACATTTACGCGATCCTTGGCGATGAAAGCCACGAGCTGATGTTCAATCGCCTCATTGGCTTGGATTATGTCGACCGGGTCGATCATATCGAGTCCGCCTACCGTCTTCTCGATCGCGACTCCGAACTGGCGCGCCAAGATCTTAGCTTGGCAGGAATCTCCCTCGGGGAGGAGCCTCTTCTTATTGCAGGACCCTGCACCGTGGACCCGAAAGAACCATCCTTCACTCTCGAAACGGCCAATATGGTCAAAGAGGCTGGAGCACATCTTCTCCGCGGCGGTGTCTGGAAACCGAGAACCATGCCTTACGCCTACCAAGGAGATGACAAAGCCCTGTCGGTTCTCATCGAGGCAAGAGCCCAGACCGGATTGCCCCTGGTGGTTGAGGTTATGGACGAAAAACAACTCCAACTAGCCCTTGAAGCAAAAGTAGAGGTTCTTCAAATTGGGACCCGCAACGCACTGAACTACTCCCTCTTGAAAGCAATTGGACATTTCTCGGCAAACACCGATTCCTGGATACTTCTCAAAAGGGGTCGCCACATGAGTGGACCCGATGAATTTCTTGCCGCAGCGGAATACCTCGCTGCCGAGGGCAACCCCCGCATACTCCTCTGTCCGAGGGGCACCACGCCAGAGCTTACGGGCTACCGAAATCACCCGGATGAATCCATCACTCCCCTTTTAAAGGAAAAGACGTGGGCACCAGTCGTCTGCGATCCCTCCCACTCCACAGGTCGCGCGTCCTATGTTCCCTCTGCCGCCCTCGCCGCAATTGCCTATGGTGCCGACGGTCTGGCCCTCGAGGCCCACATCAATCCGAAAAAAGGTATCGGTGACGATCCGAAGCAGGCCCTCGATCAACGAGAGCTCGAGAGCATTCTTCGACTAGTGAGAGATTTTTGGGCCCTTCGACACGAAAAGAAGTAGAGTCGCGCCCAAAAAGGGTATTATCGATCTCAACGGCCATGCGGAGATAGCCACTCCGGTTGTTCCACAGCCGAAACCGGGGAGTGACGGGCTCTGTCCAGTCAGCGGCTTTCGGCACACGTCCACCCCTTGTAGATCAAAACGGCGGCATGAGCACAACTCCTATCGGTCCGGTTCGCTTGTCCACTGTAGCCTTGGCGTAGGTCGGGAGCCGGACCCTCTAAAAGGCTCCAACCGTGGTAGTTTTATCTTGATTTCAAGATAAATAAGGGCAACGTCTCATGCATGGCTAAAATTTATCGCAACTCTGGCCCTCACTTGTTTCTGCTCTTTTGGAAGGCATCTCACTCAATCCTGGAATTTGATCGCAGAAGTATCCAGCGCGCGGGATGTGACTCGCTTACAGACTTTGCGGTGCTTGAGGTCCTCCTTCACAAGGGCTCCCTGCCGGTCAATGAAATCGGGGAGAAAGTCCTCCTCACCAGTGGATCGATCACCACTGCAGTGCAAAGGCTTGAAAAAAAGGGGCTTGTCACACGAATCCGGGCAGATTTCGACAAACGAGTCGTTAAAGTCGATTTGACTGCGAACGGGCGGGAGCTCATCGAAGAGAGCTTCGAAAAGCATTCCTCCCACCTGGACGAGCTATTTTCCGTGCTTACTGGAGAAGAAAAGGAAGTTTTCGCCTCCTTAGTGCGGAAAGTAGGCATTGAAGCTGAAAAACGACGATAGGATACCCTTTTTGATTTTTATCTTGACATCAAGATAAAATTGGTTTTGGTCCTTTCTATGATCACGAAAAACACCCTTGTTACCCGTAGCGAAGAGCGCGGGAAGACCCAAATCGACTGGCTGGACAGCAAACATAGCTTCTCCTTTGGCGGCTTCTATGATCCTCAGAGAAGTAGTTTCGGTCCTCTCCGGGTTCTCAACGAAGATAGGGTAGCCCCCGGGGGTGGATTCTCTCCACATCCACACCGGGATATGGAAATCGTCAGCATTGTGCTCGACGGTCAACTCGAGCACAAGGACAGCCTTGGAAACGGACGGGTCATTGAGACGGGCGACATCCAGTATATGTCGGCTGGAAGTGGTTTGGTCCACGGCGAGTTCAATCCTTCTCAGACGAAGCCGGTCCACTTCCTCCAGATCTGGATCGAACCAGAGGAGAAGGGACTGCCGCCTCACTATGAAGACCGCAAACTCCTCCCATCGGCGCCAAACCAATGGAGTCTCGTCCTCTCCAAAGATGGCAGGGCAGATTCGATCGCAATCCGCAACGATATCGAGCTCCGCTCCGCTGTCCTCGAAGACGCTGCCACCCTTACGCACGAGGGATCGCAATCCTATCAAAAACAGTGGCTATTTGTCATTCGTGGAAGCGTCTCCGTCAGCTCTACCAACTTGGATAGCGGCGACAGTCTCGCAATCAGCGGGGAATCATCCGTCGAAGTAACCCACAGAGGCTCCGAGAAGGCTGAAATTCTCCTGTTCAGTCTCCCGATGGAGAAGGCCTGATCTTAATAACGTAGAACAGGAAAAAATCTCCTGGAGGGACAGCGGCCTCGGTGTCCGGGAATGACATCATGATAAGCGACTTGTAAGACAATCACGTAGCATCCGCCGCCATGGAGGATGGTTTGCTGCGATGAATGACCTGCAGCCATCACGGGTCGTCGGTCTCCGCGACCGACGCTACATGATTTTGCCAAGAAAGAATCTAGGACTAGTGACATCCTAGCGGTCTGCGAACGTGTAGACCAGACAACCAGCCATCCAGTTGATGTTTAGGATTTTCGGGCGCGTTGACCGGATTGTTTGCGTCGTTTGGTTCAGGTATCGTTGATTTCTGTTTTAGTCCCGGACTTATGAGGTTTTGAAGGTAGGGTCCTCCCACTGCGAATAATCCGCAACGGCTGAAACCAGAGGAATCGCTCTAAGATGTGTTCGTTGTCTTCGTCAGTTATTTTCGGCTGGAAGGCAAATCTAAGTCTCCCTACGAGGTGAACCCCTCCAAGCGGGATATCTACGGAAGAATCCAAGAGCGGCAAAAACGAATTTCTACCGAAAAGAGCTTTTCGCCCGTTTCCCAAAACCTCAACGAAACCGTAGACCTGTATAAGATTGTTTTCCAAGATAATCGAATTCTTCCCCACAACGCCATCAACATCCCACAAAGGTAATAGAAGCTGATTCGCGACTGCGGTAATGTCCAAAAACGAATCCGTCAGGGTCTTTCGAAAAACTACAAAGTTCTCGAAATCTCGATTCTTTTTGGTTGCACCCGCTTTCGAGAAAAGAACTAGCCCAGTGGAGGATATTATGTAGGCCCTCGCAATCGGTTTCATTTCATCATTTAGAAACTCTAGGGGAAACCTCTGATTCCCTAGTGGCAAGAGATCAAGAATGAATGTATCGTAATAGCCGAGCTCCGAAGATGTAAGTGAGTCAAGCATCATCTGGTATGCGCGCACTACGCGTTCTTCTTGATATTCAAGTTGGGAAATCGAACGAAAATCTGCAGAGAAAGGGTCGCCAATGGATGCTTTGGTCTCGGTGTTACTCTGTCGGCGGGTTTTCTCGTGAAATGATTCAATGATCTTTTCTCTTTTCTCTTGAGAATCTGGAATTTCAAAAATCCGGAGTTCGATTTCCTGCGGCGAAGGGCCGTAATTCCACGCTTCATCCGAAGGGAAAAGGTCGAACACTCGAATGTAGCTGCAGTTCTCGGATATGAATTCAATCAAGGCTCTCTGTTTCGCTTCATCGGAGAATAGTGCTCCTCTCGAGAGCAGAAACACTAGAAGGAAAAAAGTAAGGCTTTTCGCGAAAATTCCTTGCTTCATAATCCTCGAGTATTCGGCCTTTCGTATTTTAATTCTCTGAACTGGCTAGATTGAACGCGGACACCGATACGGTGTCCATCCGGCTAGCATCAATTCAATCTTTGGGTTTCAGTTTCTCCCACTCTTCGGCGCCCTTTTTGATGAAATTCTCTTTGTCCGCTTCCCATCTTTCCTGGATCTCCTTGTTGTAGTTCAAGTAAAGCTTCCCATCCACAATGGTCCATGCCTCCGGATCAATATCAGCCGTATACCCCTGCGAAACCGCCCAGGCACAATAGCCACCGAACTGAGGCGCGTACTTCTCAGGATCTTCTTCAAAAGCCTTCAAATTCTCCTCATTCGCAAACCGCCACTTCGCACCGTTCCACTCGGTTTGAAACTCTTTGCTACCCTTGAGTGGTTTGTCGTCCACGAAGTAAGCGACCGGATCGTATCCTTTGATCGCTACTCCGCCGAAAAAAGTCTCATTGATCGGTTCGATGGCTGAGGCTGCTTGGGCGAGAATCAAGAAGAGAGGAAAAAGGAGTTTTTTCATTCCCAGAAACGTATCGAGGAATCATCTGGTTGAAAAGCCCTCAGTCAGAGGTCCTATACCGATAGCCTCTTCCATGAACCGTGATCAGAAACACCGGTTTTCCGGGGGTCGGCTCGATTTTCTTCCTCAGCTGCGACACGTGCTGGTCGAGGGTGCGGGTAGTCCCCAAATAATCGATTCCCCAGGCCTCATTGAGCAACTGGTCACGAGTAAGAGCCCGATTCGGACACCGGTGAAAAACCAGTAGTAGACGATACTCCATCTCCGTTAGTGGGATGGTCTTATTCCCATTCCTTATCTCTCGGAGCGAAGGCTCCACCTCAACCCCTCCAAAGCGGAAAGCCTCTTCAGGTGCACTTGATTCCATACTCGCACTATTGATCCGAACACGTCTAAGGGCCGCTGCGACTCGCGCGAGAAGCTCCCGAACCCCAAATGGTTTCGTAATGTAATCATCGGCACCCAATTCCAAACCGAGCACCTTATCGATTTCTTCCCCTTTCGCGGTCAGCATCAGAATGGGAACCGCTTCGTTGGAGGAACGCACTTCGCGACATACATCGTAACCACTCTTCCGAGGCATCATGACATCCAAAAGGAGGAGATCCGGTTCTTCCTGACGAAATTGGCGAAGTGCATCGTCTCCATTAGACACTGCAACCACACCGTAGCCCTCTGCCTCAAGCGCGTCGATCAAACCCATTCGGATACTCTGATCATCTTCCGCGACTAGGATGCGGTATCTTTCGCTACTCATCGTTTCTCCTCTGCCATTGTTGGGAAGCTTAAGCGAAAGCGACAGCCGCTCGGCTGATTCTCCATAAGCTCAAGTTGAGCGCTCATCCCCCTTGCGAGCCTCGCTGCGATGCTTAACCCCAGACCACACCCCGACTGCTCCGCCGTCAAACGGTCATCCACTCGGTGAAAGGCATTGAATACCCTCGCCTTTTCCTTGGACGGAATTCCCGGTCCAAAATCAACTACCTCGAGCTGAACCCGATCCCGAACCTGCCGAACCTCAATTCGCACCTTTTCCCCGGAAGCCGCGTACTTTGCCGCGTTATCCAAGAGGTTGACAAGAACCTGTTCGAGCGCATCTCCATCCGCATTCACCTTCGGAATTCGATCTTCGAAAGAGAGCTCTACCTTTAATCCTTCTTGCAGCAACCTCGAGCGATGCGACTCTACGATTTCAGTAATCGCTGTTTCTAGATTCGTTGGCTCAACACGAAACTTGCGGTCGTTTCGATCCAATCGGCTAAAATCGAGCACGTTGTTCACCAGTCGGCTCAATCGCTGAGTTTCCGAAGATATTCTTTCGAGGTAGCGAGCCTTTTTTGCCGGATCCTCAACCTTCTCTTCGGAAAGCATTTCGGCAAACATCCGGATTCCCGTAAGCGGTGTTTTGAGCTCATGAGAAACATTCGCCACAAAGGTCGTCTTCCGCTGTGCCTCCAAAGCATCTATTCTCGATTGCCGAAGAAGAAGACTTCCGGAGAGCAAAATCGCGAGCCCCAAGCCGACAACGATGACCGCACCCAGCACCCTAAACCCCGAACCGAAAGGATTCGTCCCCACTTGGAGTGCTTCCAAAGACCAGCCTGCAAGAGAACTCCCAACACTAAGAGTGACCTCCTCGTAATTACGCTCGCCCAGAGACGAGACGGTTTTCTCGACCGAACCCACAATCTCGCCGCCGGACGGGCTTTGTAAACGAAGTCGCAATCCGTCCGTCTCATTAAGAAAAAGAGTCTTCTTTAGCTCAGACTCCAACGCCACGGGATCCAACCAGACCCCTAACAAGAAATCATTGGTAGCAAAACGAACCCACCCTAATTGTTCGAGCGGATTGTTCTCTGGAATCACGATCCAGCCAGCCAACGGTGGCTCCGGAACGGAGTAGTCTCCGTAGGTAAAAGAATCAATTTGCAAGGATAGTTCCACCTCGTTGAGAGCGGCCTCATCACTCGAGAGTTTCGACTCTTCGAGTTGGCTTTGTGACGCTAAGGATACCGACGGTTCCTCCTCAATCGGAATCAGGGCGTCTGCTTCAGGCTCCAGAATCTGCTTGCGGTTGGCCATATTGAGTCCACGGACGACAGCCAACTGCTCCTGAAGGGCTATACGATTAGTCTCGGATGTTCCGTCCCCGGAAAAGCCTTCATCTTCGGTCTCAACCTCTTCGGCAACACTCGAGCCGACCTTTACCCTGCTCTTCAACTGTGGGGAAAAGGACGAAACGAAACCGTCGGTCGGAGCCAACTCCTCCCTCGCCGCCCCCGATCTCTCAAGGTCGGACGATGGAGAATCCCGGTTTCGCGGAGAAATCGCCGCAAGAACCTGCTTCTCTTCCTCAGACAACAATGCCAAATCCAGCACCTGCGACGGATCCGGTAAATCCCCCCGATCCCCATACCAGAACGTAACCCCATCGCTTTCCCGTTGGGCAAAACCAGCCACCGCAAATGGATTGGAGGCAACTAGTCTGGCCAAAGCAGCTTGCTGATCCCCTGCATTCTCAAGAGCAATCAATGATTCTGTAACCCCGTTTTGAATCTCACTGACCAGCACCGCGAGGTTATCCGAGGCCGCCGCAGCACGGCTCACCAGGGTATCCCGAGCCAGATCCTCGATTCGTTCGGCCTCGCGGTTCAACAACCAAAAAGCCACTACGCCAATTGCTATCGTTGAACAGAACAATAGGAGCCAAGCGAGATGGATGGGCCGAATCTTCATTCGATTAAAGGCCGAGTATTACCGATCAAGCCTACGCAGACGAGCCGTTATCCATCGCTTAACTCCGATCAGATCTTTCGTCGTCAAAGACAGATCCGGACGGGTCGGAGCCCGTCCCTCCCTAAGACTGTTTCCGATCTTCAATATTCACAGAAGGCGAGGGCAGAGCGCAGGTTCACCAAGTGAACCCACGCCCTGCCAAATGACCAATCCGATTACTTTTCCGCCTGTTGAACCGACTGCTGATTCACCTTCTGGAAACTCTCGGATCGATACTGCTTCCGCATTTTATTGGAGAATCCGTCCTCCTCGATCCTGTCCGCTTCCAAAGCGACGCTCTCCCCTACTTCAAAAACGGGGTCCTCGGCAGCATACGGTTCGTACTCAATGGTGAGTTCATCCACCGCAACCCGGAGAGAAGATGCGGCCAATCCAAGCTCTCCTTTATCCGCCAATTTAATAGCCTCCATCTTGGATTCGGCCAATCGGTTTTCGACGACATTTGTCACTACCTGAGTTTGGACTGCACTCGTGACTCTTTCCTCTTCGGCTGAGAAAGATACCGGAACAACGACCTCCTGCCGAATCACATTTTCATTCCCGGCCAGCCGGTAAGCGACCTCTACATCGACCAGCTCGAGGCGTTTTCCTTCCTCCCCTGCCGGAACTTCAACTTCGATCAATGCCAGCTTGTTCAGTCCCCCGTAGACCTGCGGCATTTTCACCGTGGCTACACGACTGTCCTCAATCGAAGCCTCACGCCCGATTCCCCTCAAAACGCGAACTCCGTCCCTTGATCGAATCGTAATTTCAACATCTGTCGCCGCGACGCTGAGAACATCTCCCAACTCCTGCTCAAAAATGCGTGGAAGATCCCTCGCTGATTCAACGAAATAGGTGTTCCCCTGACCAGCTGCTGCAAGAGTCGTCATCACGTCCTCGTTGAAATTCTTACCGAGCCCAACCGTGCTCACGATCAAATCCTCGGCAGCGAGCGAAGTTGCCAGCCTTTGGAAATCCGAAGGCGCGCTCGGTCCTACGTTGGCCAACCCGTCTGAGAGAAGAACCAGTCGATTGACGTATCCGTCTTTGGAGAACTTTCTCAACTCACCGGCAGCCTGGGTGAGACCATAATACAAAGCCGTGCTTCCCTTCGCGCGAATCCTCTCAAGCATTCGTTGTATGGAAAGACGCTGTTCGCGGGTGGCCTTCGTGGCCGGCGCTATCGTGTCGACCGTATCATCGTAAACAATGACAGACACAATGTCATTGGGACCGAGTTGTCCGACAGCCAAACTGGCCGCTTCTATCGCCTGCACAATCTTCTCCCCGCTCATTGAACTCGAGCGATCCAGAACAAGACCCAGGTTTACCGGCGTCCTCTGACCTTCTGAGTCAATCTCATCAGGCTTGACCTCGATTTGAACAACGACTCTTCCGGCTTGATTCGCGTGAAGAACAGGCCGGTCCAACCTTACATCAATCCGAACCGGATCCTTGGCGACATTTCCGGATGCTGAACCGAGAACGGTCCCACCGATCAGTAGACCCGCTAACACACTTTTAAACAGAGTTCCTCTAGTTACACTTTTCATTGAATTCCTTGGTTTATGGTTTCGCGATCATTCGCGTCACCATCTTGCCACCGTGGGCTTTGCAAGTCGTCAGGGAGAGGTCAGACTTTTGTCAGGAAATTGTCAGAAGCCTTCCATATTCATAGTCGTGGAGCGGCTGCTTTAGCTGCCGACGAATGCCACGAAAAAGGTGGTCCATTGCGGACATTGTCTTTTGAGCGACACACCCATGGGAAAGAGGAAATGAGGTCTCATTCCGTCTCGAAAGAGAAGAACTTCAACTTGATCAACCGCGCACCCCGCAACACGCACAGTTTGGCGCGTAGCCGTATTGTCTTGTCACAAAGCCAGTCAGGAAATGGACTGCTATCATGCCCGCGTATTTCAAAATTCGCACTCTCGCACTGTCTTTGGCTACCGTCGTTCTGTCGCTAGTGGTTGGGTGCCAGAGTGCTTCCAATGCAGGCAAATCCGAATCCATTCCCAAAGACGAGAACACCCTCCGCATCGGCATTACCGCCAACATGCCGCCCTTCGTCTTCGAGCAAAACGGAGAGCTCCTAGGGATGGAGATCGACTTTGCCAGGGCTCTTGGTCAGGAGCTTGCGCTCGAGCCTCGTTTCGTACGCATGAATTGGGAAAGATTGATTCCCGCCCTCCAACGTGGAGAGATCGACATCATTATGGCGGGGATGAATTACACCCCAGAACGAGCTGCCGTCATATTTCTTTCCAATCCTTATGTGCGAAGTGGCCAAAGGGCGATGGTCCTTCGAAAAAACGCGTCGAAGTATACCTTTCCGGGGCAGATCGCCAATGCTAACGTCCGCATGGGTGCCGAACGTGGGACCACTGGTGAATTTCTCGTCGAGTCTCGCTTCCCTAACGCAACTCTGCGCACCTATTCGTCCGCTGAGGAGGGTGCAAAGGCCGTAATCAACGAGCGGATTGAGCTATTCATCCACGACGCTCCAACCGTTCTCTGGATGGCCGGCACCTACCAGAATGAGGGTCTGACCGTTGCTCTTCCGGTCCTGACCGAAGACCTCATGGTCTGGGGAGTCTCCCGCCAATCGCCCGCTCTCCTCAGCGCAGTGAACACCGCCCTCCGAAAATGGGCACAGGATGGCACTACCAATGCGATCCTGAATCGCTGGGTCAATTGACATCAAGCTTCGAGTCGTGAACGGGTGCAGTTTTGAACGCGGGGTTGAAAAACCTTTGTGGCGGGAGGGACGGGCTCTGTCCCGTCCGATTGTTTTGGCCGCACGACCACTCTCATGCACGGACCACACGGAGGTGGTCCCTCCCGGAGAGTCGATGAACTTACCCCGTGGATTCAATTACACCCTCATGAACGCCTTTGACACCAGAATTTCGACTCCCGGAAAAAGATCGTTCAGGAAACTCACGGTAGGGCGCAGGCTCCGCCAAGCCGGGCTGGTTAAAAATAGAACCCCGTCTTACTCAACGAGGACGTGGCTTGCCGGAGCCTGCGCCCTACCAAACGATCAGGATCGGTTACCGAATTCAATGGATGAGTTCGGTCCAACAACAGCTTGATCCATGGAAGAGGCCAAAAATACCCAGCGCTCCATTGTCCACCTCGCCTACGACGGCAAGGTGTATAAGACCTTTCTTGGAGACGACAAAGAAGAGCGGTTTCAAAACGAGACCCGCGTTTTGCAATTTCTCGAAGAGCAAGGGTGTGACTTCGTGCCTCGCGTTCTCGAGGCCGACGAAACAAAACTCCTTCTCGTAACCACCAACTGCGGAACTATTGTAGACCGTATCAGCCCTGAGAAGAAGAAACAGACTTTTGCCGAGCTGGAAAGTTATGGAGTTCGTCATGATGACGTCGCTGCCCGCAATCTCACCTACCGGCGGACCGACGGCCGCTTTTGCGTAATCGACTTCGAGTTTGCCACTATTTTGGATCCGGATGGCAATCATCCCCCTCCGGTTGACCTCAACGCCCTCCGAGGCGCTGCAAAAACCGAGCGAAGAATCCATTTGGAACACGAAGACTCAATCCCACCGGGACAAAATCCATGAGTCACCATGGTCCTGCCACTCGGATTCGCTGGGGTGGCTGTACCGATATCGGACGTTCTCGGAAAAACAATGAAGACACATTCCTCGCGCTCAGAGTCTCGGCGCAGGAAGTCCGCTACCTTGGGAAAACCGGCTCCGCATCGCTGGACAAGAACGATTTTATCTTCGCAGTAAGCGACGGCATGGGTGGTGCAAAGGCTGGTGAGTTTGCCAGCCGAATCGCGGTTGATCGGATCACCAAACTCCTTCCCCGCTCGTTCCTCGGTTCTGCGCAAGGATTCAAACGGAACTACGAAGACATTCTTCCGGAACTGTTGATCCAGATCCACGAAGAAATCACCTGGCTCGGTGTCCTTTACGAAGACTGCCGTGGTATGGGAGCCACTCTAAGCCTATGCTGGGTGACTCCTGAATGGGTCTACTTTGGCCACGTTGGTGATTCCCGAATCTATTATCTTCCTCAGTCGGGGTCCTTTCAGCAGATCACGCACGACCACACCCACGCCGGATGGCTACGGCGGAAGGGGAAGATCAATGAGCGGGAGGAGCGCAGCCATCCCAACGGACACCAATTGCATCAGGTATTGGGAGGTGGACTCCAAACCATCGAACCTCAGATCGGAGCCATCAATTACGAACCCGGCGACCGTTTCCTCCTCTGCACAGACGGACTCACCGCCGGCCACTGGGACAGCGCTTTGGCCAACTACTTGCGAAACACTGACTTCGGCAATACGAGGGTTGCAGAGGACCTAGTGAAACAAGCGGTAAGAATCAGCGGGCGAGACAATACGACTGCGGTTCTCTTCGAGCCTGGAGCTTAACCCGATAACCACTTGGATATCGTTGACCGACGGAGAGACGAGTAAGTAATCGATGCCCTCGAAGAGGATGTCTAACTACTTGGTGGACGTAACCGTTCTCGTCTCAAACCCCATCCTTGAGCACGTTCATCACCAGCCAGTCTCTCAATGAGTGAAGAGAGCATCTGCCGCAGGAGTTACTCTTTTTGTCAACCCTATCGTTGAACTTGGTCTCATTCGAAACGCTATGCGCATCGGGTCTCTTTCGATCAAGGAAGCACAACAACTTCTCGAGAAGATTCGGCTTTATTTCAGGGAACCGTGACCTCTGCTGGAGCAGGCCGTACAATCCAACCAAGTAATGCGAGAGTTTGGACCCGAGCAACGGCCATTTCTGTCAATGAGACCTCCGATGATCTATATCAGCGATCTTGATAGGTCTTCCAGACTCGGAAACATTTCTAAAACACATTCAAGAGTGAACAATACGTAAAACCCGTCTCAAAGATCTAAGTACGCTTTCCCAGTTCTCCAAAAAGAGTTTTTCTCAGGGTAATGTCTGTTACGCCCACTATGCCTCAACTTTCGATCACCTAGTACATTACCTTGAAAGAGATTGAAAATAAAACAGTTATCCGATCGCCGTGGCCAGATGAGGTGCCACGCTTTCAACGCTTTTTGGGTTCACCCATTCCACAGCACTTGGAATCATACCCGATCCTTCAACTCACCAATGACGAGAAGAGAATTCTGGGCGCTGCAATCATCTCCGGAACCAGAATATCTCAGAAGAAAACGGCCGAAGTGACCATAAAGATGAGTCCGCGGATTTTAAAATTTCCGGAAAAGAACAATCTCATCGACGCGGTCCTCGCCAAGGCGCGTTCTATCGGATGCAAGTCTGTTTCCTCATCACCACTTGAAAGAGATTCTAACCTTTCCGTTTTCCAGCGAGCGGGCTTTCAGCATGTGAAGACCGAGGAGCTGTGGGTCCTGACACTCGAAAACGTCAAATCCCGATTGGATCGTCTTGCACCGAGAATCAAACTGCAGGAACGGTGGTCGGTAAGAGCTCCCACAGAAGCTGAACTACCTCAGCTGAGCCAGCTCTGCGGCGCGTATGAATTCCTCACGGAGGATGGTGTCAGGTTCGACAAAGCCACTGACAAACCGGGCACCTACTTTAACTCTCAGCTATCCTCGGTGGTCGTTGAAAACGAAAGAATTCTCAGTGCGCTTCTCGTTCAGGCGAGCACAGGCACCAATTGCCACGTAAAGATCCGCGCGACCGATCCTGCAGAAAAGCGATTCTCCGGTGTCTTCAACTTCGCAACGCTCTATGACTCCATGTCGCGAACTCTTGCGGAAGGCTATCAAACCACAACTTTAACAGTTAATCGTGCTAGGGATACTGAAACCAGGAATCTTGCGATTCGCTGCAAAGGGCGTTGTCTTTCGGCAAGAAACCTGTTTCATGCGACACTTTAGATCTAGAAACCAAAAAGCAATGGCCAGATCATCAAAACCAAAACAAATCGTATCCACCGTCGGTGCGACCATGCTTGGAGCCGCTAGCTCCCAAGCGGTCGTAAGTATGGGTGATATCAATGTAGTTCTGGATACGACGGATGATGGCGTCTGGCTCGACGTTCTCACTGGAGCCTTTTTCACGTCAGATCCAAACGATAACACCCAGTTTGATTTAGATATCCTTTTCAGGGATGGAAATGCTGTTATTTCCGACTTCCATGCAAAAGCTGACCTCGGAGTCGCAACTAACGATACCCAAATCATTGTAGGACCCGATGCAGCGGGAACCTCGGTCAAACGGTTCGGACACGGAGAAGTGATCTCTGGAGAGGAATCGGCAGGCAGTGAAACCGAAAATCCATCAGGTGTTGGGAACTGGGGTGGTTTTACGGGAATCGCTTACGTTGGGTTCACACACAGATCTCCTACAACCTCTCAACAAGAATTCGGTTGGCTTGAGCTGGATTATCAAGCAGGCAACCCAGGAGGCAGCATCACGGTGCGATCTTTTGCTTACGGAGATGAGGGAGAAACCGCTCGAGCTGGGCTGATTCCCGAGCCGGCACGCGCTGGGTCAGTAGCCGCACTTCTCGCGGGAGGGGCCGCTTTCTTCAGCCGACGCCGAAGGAACTGAATGAGGCGTTCAGTAAAAAGCTTTTATCAAACGAAAAGACCGCTCTAAATCGAGCGGTCTTTTCGTATAGACTAGTTTCCGTAAGCCTATGCCAAACCCCAAGCTTCTCATGGTCGGATGGGATGCTGCTGACTGGTCAATAGCAGATCCACTGATTGATGAGGGAAAGCTTCCTCAGCTTGCTCAGATCGTAAAAAACGGAACGAGCGGCGCCATTCGAAGCATTCCTCCTTTCATTTCTCCCGTGCTCTGGACATCTATCGCCACTGGGAAAAGTCCAGCAGAACACGGAATCGCAGGCTTTACCGAATACAACCCGAAAACCCGCAAGGTTCAGGCAACCGGAAGCCACAGTCGCAAAGTCAAAGCACTGTGGAACATCCTGTCCCAAAGCGGATTCAAAACCAGCATTCTTGGGTGGTTTGCGAGTCACCCGGCAGAAGCGATCAGCGGAACCTGCGTTGCAGAAACTTTCGCAAAACTCAGGGTAGGCGATGATCCGCAGCAGGTGCCTACGGGAAGCGTTGCTCCGGCCGACGCAATCCCTCGCCTTGCCAAACTTAGGGTGACTCCTGAAAAGGTCGATCTTCAGCTTCTGGGATTTTTCATCCCTCGGATCAAAGAGATCGACCTTAGAAGAGATAAACGCCCCGACAAACTACTCGAGCTTCTCAGCGAATTATACTCCATCCACAACGCGGCGGTTGCGACTCTACAGGATGATCCCGATACGGACTTTCTTGCCGTATATTACCATTTCCTCGATCTAGTCTCTCACGAGTTCATGATTTATGGAGGACCGCGACGTCCAGATGTTTCAGCTCGTGACTTCAACCTATATTCCAAAGTCGTCGAACAGGCTTACCGTTTGCAGGATCTCCTCCTAGCGGATTTGATAAGTTATGCCACGCCAGACGTGAACTGTTTGGTGCTGAGCGACCATGGTTTCCTCTCTGGTTCAGAGCGGCCGACACACACGCCAAAGATCACCGCGGGATTAGCCGCATGGCACCGCCCGGAAGGCCTGGTTGCCATGGCAGGTCCGGGCTTTCGAGCTGGGGCAAGAGTGCACGGTGCTCGGCTGTATGATATAACCCCTACGATTCTCCACTTGTTTGACCTACCCGTAGGCAGCGACATGGAGGGTCGAGTTTTACTGGACGCCTTCCAAGTAACATCAATCGAACCTACCACTGTCGAAAGCTGGGAAAACCGTGGTCCAACCCTCGAGTCATTCCAAACGCACCATCCCCAAGCTGAGGATTCTTCAGCACTTCTGGATCAATTTGCGGCTCTCGGTTACCTTGAGCTTCGCGACAATCCATTTGCTTCGCCTACGGAACTTACTCGCCGCGAGAACGCGTGGAGTCTCGGGTTAGCCCTCCTTGACGATCATCGATACGAAGAAGCACTCCCTACTCTTGAAGAAGCGTTTTTTCTCAGTCCAGAGGAGATTCACATCGCGTCGCCCTTAGCCCAGTGCCAAATCGCCCTCGGATTAAAAGAGGAAGCTCGGCAATCCATTGAGTGCATCGAGGACTCTGATTGCGACGACCCCGGCATAAGCCTACTCCTCGGCGAAATTTACGGTAATCTCGGCGACTACAGGAGCGCTTTTTCACACCTTCGAAATGCAGAAAGACTTGGAGGAGACCCAAAGAGGGTCCGAGCTCTTGAGGGGCTGACTTTACTGAAAGCGAAACGGTTCGAAGAGGCAGAGAAACTCTTTCGCCAACTCGTTGAAGGGAATGTTGACGCAAGTTTCAGGCTCGGCCTCTGCCGGAGTCTTCTGCGCCAAGGGAAGTTCGAGGAAGCCACACCCCTAATTCGTGACTTCGTAGAACAGCATCCAGGAGATGCGAATGGATGGTTTACTTTCGGACAAGTATTGAACGAGACCGAGAATTCCGAGGAAGCCAGCAAAGCATTCAAGACGGCCCTCGAGATTAATCCTCATTTCCTCAACGCCAAGATCAACTGGAGTAGTGTAGAACGAGAGCGACTCGCCTCGGAGGGCCATTTTATTCCCTTCACCGAACCCAACCTCGATTTTTCCAATCCCGAATCCCCCCAGGATCGCCTTCGCAAAGATCGGTCGGAAAAAATCAACCGTATACGCGAGGAATCGAAAATGCGCCGTCAAAAATGGATTACAGATCGAGACGAGAGTCGCGCATCCTCCAAAATGATCGAGAAGTTTGATAAGGATTTTCGCCTGAGCGGGGCCGATCCCATTATCATTGTCTCCGGCCTCCCCAGGTCTGGAACCTCCATGCTCATGCAAATTTTGGGAGCCGGAGGCATACCTTTAAAGACCGACCCCCTTCGACCGGCAGACGAACACAATCCTAAGGGCTACTATGAATGGTCGGAAGTGAGAAGACTCCATCAAGAACCTGACGTTATTCGAGGAGCAGCTGGAGCGGCGGTGAAAGTAGTGTCTACAGAGATCACTCATCTTCCACTTAACCTGAACTACAGAATCATTTGGATGGATCGGCCGCTCAATGAGGTGCTGGTCTCTCAAAACAAGATGTTGGCGTCCCAGAGCCCGGATCCTGATACCCCAACAAAGGAGATCAGTGCTTCGGAACTGGGAGAGCATAGAGACCGATGTCTTGAAACGATCCGCAAACTCACTCTCCAAAAAGACACTCGCACGGAGTTATTGGAAATCAACTATCACTCCTTCATCGAGAATCCGATGGAAGCCTGTACTCGGGTGCAAACATTCCTCGGAAGCAAAATCATCGACGCTGCCTCGATGCAAAAGGCAATCGACCCTGCCCTCTGGAGAAATAGAGAGTAGCTAAAGTCTTTTGACATCATGGCCCAGAAAAGTTGGTGTCATCCCCGGGCGGCCGAAGTTCCCTTCGAATAGCGCCAAAGTTCGATCCACGCTCACCACCCTGGAACTGAGCTCCTGGGCTTCCAAAGTTCATGGCCTCGGTTCCACGAACCGGGGAAAGTTCCTTAGAAAACCCTTTTCATCCACCGCTTCCCCGTCCACCCATTGGCGGCCGGGGATCGATGGGTGCGGCTACTCAAGCTTTCGAAAGGACAGGCTCCCCGAGTAGGTCCTGGTAATCGGTCACCGAGCCACCTTCGCGACAGCACTCGATGATCTTCTTCCCTAATGGGTGGAGATCTGGGGAGTCGAAGTTCTTCAACTCGCTCAGGAAGAAGTCGCGCAGGATACCCGCGCCCACGTCGTAGGCTTCTTCCCCGACTTCAGGCTGCTTATCGACATTGAAGAACCAGGAGCCAATCGTCCGTCCTTCGACGAGGATCGATCCGGGATTCCACCCGAGAAGGGGGCAACGCGACGGTTTCACCTGTTCATCGTTGAAGGCTGCCCCACCCCGGCGAGCCAGATACTCTCGGGTAATCCACTGCGGCATAAAGCTGACTTTCCAGCAGCCGACGTGTTGATTGGGAATTAGCACATAACGCACCAAGGGAGTATCGACGATTTGCTCAAGCAATAGGTTGGCCTGATCCACCCGACGCCCCGTGGCAAAGGGCCAATAGGAACCCACTCCCTCGGAGGACATACCCTCCGTATCGACAATGCTCGGGTTGGCATGCCCTCGAGGTGCGACCAGCCGCCAGAGCCATGCAAGAGCCGGAGGCAGGACGTGGAACATACCGATAATACCATAGGTGGGTTTCTTCTTCGTGCAGGGTGGGCAGCGCACCCCGAAGCTCCTCACGTCAACATCGACCGCACCATCAACCACTCCGGGAATGACCCGGCGAGGCACGACGACTCGCGGATTCGGACAAGGAGAACCGGGCTCGTCCTCAATATGCTCCCAGATGAGCGCGGTGCTATCCGGTTTCGCATCAATGTTGAGAAAGAGAAGTCCTTCCGACGGGTTGATCGTCATCCGCTCAAGGTGGGGATCGACACCATATTTCTCGATGTGATTCACCCGCAGAAACCACGCGTCTTCGGCGTCCATCAGGGTCAGTTTGCCTTTGCCCTTCGACAGCGATGGATGGCAAAGAGCCATGTCATCCGTAACCGCGCCCAGTTCGCAGTTTTGCGGTAGGCTGAGAAAACGGGATTCGCCGGTCTCGGTATTCTTTCCCATGAGGAGAGATCCATCCGCTTCGCGATGCGCTTGCTCCAGCAACTCACTTTTTCCGCCACCACTGGCGCCCTCATGGGAAATCACAATGCTCGTTTCGTAGGGAGTTACCACCTTTACCGTTGAGCAATGCATGGTCAGCCAATGCTCAGATTCACCAAGATTGAGGAGCACGCCGTAGATTCCCTTCTTGGCACTGGGTCCGGGATAGAGGTTGTAGCTGTAAAGCTCATGCATGCCGTTGAGCCGATTGTGGACGACCACCTGCCTGCCATCGAAGTGAGTGTGCCGGAATGGAGGAGCTACATAAATGACCGCTTTGGGCGAAAATCCTTCGGGGATCTCGTCTGGCGTCAGCATTCCCTGAAGCAGTGCTAGCCCCATTGCAAAGAACCCTGCGTTATCCGGAGCGATCACGATCGCATCCGTTCCTTTTCCCTCGATCCCGGCCGAAAACGGGAAAACCGCCAATGGCTGACCAGCCAGCCAATCGAAGGTGTCTTCCCGCAGCTCGTTGAAGTCTGAACCGAAACGCTCCCGGAACGTCGGCTTGTCGGTCGCGCGGTCGTCACCGATGACCATACAATCCGGATCCCGCCTCCGCATGTAGGGCTCAAGGTAATTCGCCGCGATGCCATTCTTCACCCGGCACACTTCCGCCTCGACAACTTCGCCCCTCCCTTCCACTTCGTAAGATACCTTGTGATACCCCCGCTCATCGCGATCCCGAATCGCCAGGGCGTGGAGATCTGCAACGCTTTTCGGAACCGATACCTGCGGTGCTCTAGCCAGCAAAGCAGCGACGGATTCCGGCAATTCGAACGGAAGGAGAGGATGTTTGTATTCAGTGGCTGTGGTCATGGTGAACGAGCGACCCTAGAGAGATTTTTGATTTTCCGCTCGGCATCTGGTGCCAAACTGTGCATTAGTTGACCTCAATGCGTGCATTTTTCAGATAAAAATGACTAATATTGCAAAGGAGGTCCTTTTTGCTCGTCTGATGAGATCCGGGTTGGCCGAACAAACCGTAAACGACTTCTTTCAGCTCACGGGAATTGAAATCGAAATCGCTACTTCCAAAGAATTGCCCAAGAAGAACCGTAGTCGTTTCTCAGTTCCCTTTTTTGTCGGAAAGGTTCAGGTGGCTGCTTTTCTTTGTCCGGCTGACCTCCCTGCCGACCAAAGAAATTCTCTCAAGAGGCTGCTTGCAATGGTCGCGGAAGCACTCGGCAACCGGATCCTCTACCAAAGCGAGGGTGTTCTCGGAGGCGCTCTTCCCGGACAAGTGATGCTCGCAGCGCGCTTGCTCCGCGAGAAGGGCACTCAAGGACACATCACCTTGGGCATGATTGCAGATCAGGTCGGCCTAGGACGCGAAAGGCTGTCCCGCCTCTTTCATGCGAGTCTGGGTATCACCTTCTCGGAATACTTGAACCAAGTGCGTCTCGACCATTGCCGAGAGCTACTCCGCAATTCCCGCAAACCTATTACGGACTGCGCTTTTGAAAGCGGCTTCCAATCTCTCTCCCAATTCAATCGTCGCTTTAAAGCTGCAGAAGGGATTACTCCCGGCGAATACCGAAGACGCAGTTTCGAAAAGGCGCATTTTGATTAGACCGAGAAGAGCAGAACCCCTAAAGACCTTAGGCATTTGTCGCTGAAATTTGGTAACTTTCCGTCAGTATCCTAGGGAGTAGTGGCTCAAACCGTGACTAAATCCCAGTCTTTCGGACCTATCAATTCCACCGAGCGGATTGCCTTCATGGACAGTCTTCGGGGCTTCGCTGTCTTCGGCATTTTTCTCGTCAACATGAGCATGATGGCTGCACCGAGTATGGCCTACGGATCGTTCGCAGTTTTCACCGATCCGGTTTCTTTTGCCGTATCGCTGGCCCGGCACCTTCTCGCTGACGGTGCCTTTATCTTTCTCTTTTCACTCCTTTTTGGCGCCAGTTTTGGCCTCATGATGGACCCGTTCGGGAGCCGCCAAAGTGGAATCGGGCTTCCCGCCTACTACCGTCGTTTGTTTCTGATCGGAGTTCTGGGTTTTTTCCACGTTACCGTTCTTTGGTTTGGGGATATTCTGATGATCTACGCGATGTCCGGCCTTTTTCTGCCCTTTTTTCGAAGAAGGAAAAGTCGCACTCTGCTCATTTGGGCGGTTCTCCTTTTCATTTTACCCACCCTCTTCTTCGCAGGATTACTTCTCATCCCCCTGGCTGACTCCGCTTTATACGAGCAGTTGGACCTCGACTATGAAACTGCCATTCGGTCTTGGATAGCGTATCTAAATGACGGATACCTGCTCGAAGACTTCGGGCAGGTCGCAAGAACCCGCTGGACCGAGTACTTTTACGAGCCGGTAGTGATCTTCTTCACTTTCTTCCAATGCCTCGGGATGATGCTCTTGGGACTGTGGATGATCCGTGTCGGCGGATTCCGGCAAAAGCCGGGCGAGCGCTCAATATTTCGCAAAGCACTTCTCTGGATCATACCCACCGCAATCATCGGGAAACTCGCCTACGTCTATTTGATCTACGATGAATCATCCTACGGCCTTTCCATTATCTGCTTCGTGCTATCGACTTTCGGAGGGCCAGCTCTCGGAATTCTCCACTTTCTCGGCCTTCGAAGGCTGCTTCGTAAGGAGAGATTTAGATGGTTGCAAAAGTCTCTCGCAGCCGTTGGCCGAATGGCCCTCACCCAGTATCTTCTTCAATCCACTTTTATCAGTCTCCTTTTCTACGGATACGGGCTCGGCCTTTACGGGAAAGTCCCACCTCTTTCGCAAATCCTAATCGTATGTGGGTTCTTTTCCCTTCAGTGTCTCATCAGTCTTGTCTGGCTCCGCCACTTTCCCATGGGACCCCTGGAATGGGTGCTGCGGAAATTCACTTACTTGCGATAAGAATCAATCTCGGCGGTCATGGCTCTCGTGACGATTCAGGTTCAAGTGCCACCAACGATTTTCATGAGTCTTCAAACGATCTTTCTTAATCCTTCTAAAAACGTCATGGCTTCGATCGATGAAACCAGGTCCATGGTTCACCTTCACAAATCCAAATCGCTTAGGGAGTCTTTCATAAAGAGAACGGGGAGGACCGCTTTGTCGCGTGAGACGTTTACACCACAGACCAGTCTCCCAAGTATGGTAGTAAATCTGGTTCACGCCTAGCTCTTCCTTTAGAAACCAGAGCGTGGTTTCGAGGGTTACTTCATCCCAGAACTTCACCAGTGGTTCAATGTATGCATCCAGATATCGGAGAATCCTGTGAATCTTGATCCCTCGCCATTCGTCATACCGGGAGATCTCTCCAGCCAGTAACTTTGATCGCAATCGCTGCCCTTTCTCCCGGGCATCTCGAAGCCAATCCGTCTGGATTTCTTCGATCAGCGCAGTGCCCTCGCCGAGATCGATATCGATCCGCGCCCATGACATAGTCGTCACTTGGCCAAAACGCACCGGATGTCCGGAATAACCCAGCCTCAAGGGATTCTCTTTTTCCTGATTTAAGTCATGGTAGGCTCGACCATGTTCGACAGGGTAATTGATCTGAAGAACAAGGTTAAACCCACGACGAGTCGTTTGGTTCCAATGATCATTGATCGGATCAAAATCTCCCCATTTCGCGAGGGTCAATCGAAACGCTTGGATATCCCGGTGTCTTGGCCAGTAAGCATTCAGATTGCTCGCATCAATCCTCTCTTGACGAATCTTGCGAAGAAAGAGAACGAAGGACGGCCGTTCGACAAAACGGGAGAGCAAGGGATGGGCCTTCAGTTCTCTGACGTGCATACTTTCGGATCCCAAAATCCACGAAAGGATCTGGAACACATACTTGTCCCGAAATGTGTAGTATTTTGTGCGACCCCTCGGAAGGCAGCCGCGAATGAAATCAATTTCTTGTTGGTTCATAGTGGATGCCCGGAAGGGCGTTTATTGGGTTGTGAATAGAAACGAAAAAGCCCCGGAGCTTCTTTGCTCCGGGGCTGGTCTAGATGAGTTTGACGATCCGCTTACTGAGCTCCTGCCCATCTCCTACGAAGATTTGCAGGTTGGCTTTCTCGGTAATCTTCTCGACAGACTCGAGTTCACGCAGACGCATCAGGGTCGGGTTCTGCTCAATCAGCTTTGCTGAGTTGAGCTGGCTACGCATGGCAGCGGTTTCTTCCCGGCGCTTGATGTTGTTTGCCTGTGCGGCTTTCTCGGCCTCGATCACCTGGTTGAGCAGTTCCTTCATGTCACCCGGCAGAATGACATCGCGGATACCCAGTCCTTGGACCGCTACGCCATACTCCGACGCTTTCGCGCGAATGGCACTCAGGGCCTCATTGGCAACGGCCGACTTATCGGCCAGCAGCTGGTCCAGAGTCCGCCCACCGACTTCTGCACGGATGATGAGCTGAATCTCACGGTAGAGCGCTTGCTCCACGTTTTCTGCGGATTCAGCCACTTTCTGCACGTCCTCCAGACGGTAGCTGAGAACAGCGTTGAGCCGGAGAGTTACCTTGTCGGCAGTCATGATTTCCTGACCGGTTACGTCGAGAACTTTCTCGCGCAGACTGTAAGAATAAATCCGAATCTTGCGGACGTTCTTCCAGAATGCGTAACGTCCCGGTTTGAGGATTTCCGAGAACTCGCCATCGACGTAGAGCACGCCCACTCCACCGTCTTCGATCTCGTGGATGTTGAGGTGAACGGCGGCGTCCTTGTCCTTGGTGATAATGTCGAACTGCGGGTGTTGAAAACGAATGTCTTCAACGTCCACGATCTCGACCTTGGTCTTTACCGGAGAGTTCCAGTAGCCGTAGAGACCCGGCTTGAGAATCCCGTAGAAACGACCGTCGAGCCATACGATGGCCCGCTGGTTGTCGTTCAGGTCAATGAAACTGGCGTGATCGTCGATCCCGCTGGTTTCGCGAAGCTGCCGGAGCTGCGCCTTGGAAGCTTCGATCCACGGCTCACCCTGCCAAACAATGTTGACAGCAATGCGGCCGAACGGATCGAAGATCCATTGACGCCCTGCCTCGAGCAGTTCGACGAATTGACCATCACGGAATTTCAAACCTACATGCTCATACGGAATGTAGATGCGTTTGATGATGCGCATGATGTTTCCTTCGTTGTGGTTGTGGTTGATGCGCCGATGAGTCCATCAGCGCGTGAGAGTGTTACTACCTCGACATTGCACGAGGTGTTGAAAAGAGGTGCCCGCAGGGATTTCAGACGAGACGATCAACCACACAAACCGGCCACGGGGAAGAGCTTGAGGAGCTGGGCAGATGAGTCTGCATCTTCCCGAGGGCATGCCAAAGGCTCGCACCGAAGTGCAAAGTCCAAGGCAAATCCCCCGCTCCGAGCAGGTCTCATCCTTCCAGAACCGGTATCCACAATTCCGCAGGTGGTGTTTATGCTGAAGTTCCGGAACCGACGGGAGTCGGTCCGGCCCTTCGGGTTGTCACGAGTCGCCCTCAATCCCTTTGGGCGGTTTGGTCTAGCGTTGGAGGCTAGGAGGCCTTTAAGGCGGGCCAGGCCATGATCAGTGGGAGTCGAACCCACACGCCCTTGCGGGCATCGGTTCCTGAGACCGGTGCGTATACCTTTTCGCCATGATCGCTACTGTCCGGGAGTTGAACCCGGGACTAGTTGATTATCAGTCAACAGCTCTACCCATCTGAGCTAACAGTAAGGCGCAACCAGCCGGATTCGAACCGGCGTTCTCCTGTCTAGCAGGATGCTGTGTCCACTCAGCTATGATTGCGTGGATTTCCGTTTAGAACGTCGATGCGGAACGCGAAAACCCAACAGGAAGCCTGGGGTTCCCGCGCCGCCGACCGGAAAGTCTGATGTGGGTGTGGGAGGACTCGAACCTCCATCCTGTCCTTCGTAAAGACAGATGCTTCCTTTACACCACACACCCATCGAAAATTGCGGGAAAAGGACTCGAACCTTTTCCGGCGGAGTCAAAGTCCGCAGTGCCCCCCTTACACCATCCCGCAGGTAAGATTACCCGCAGCCGGACTTGCACCGGCGCCATCGCGTAGAAAGCGCGATATCCTAGCTGCTAGACGATACGGGCATAAATAGAGTCGCAGAGGTGGGAATCGCACCCACAACCTCGGGCGTATGAGACCCGTGCTCTCACTCATTGAGCTACTCTGCTGAAACTGGTGACCAAGAGAGGACTCGAACCTCTACTACGCTGTTTCTGGGACAGCCGCCTCTGCCAATTGGGCTACTTGGTCAAAATGGTGCCGCATCCCGGGTTCGAACCAGGCTCTACCGGGTAAAAACCGGTTGTTCTTCCTAATGAACTAATGAGGCAATCCGATTGTATGGTGGGAGCACATGGAATCGCACCATGACCTCCTGATCTTCAATCAAGCGTGCAGACTCCCTACACTATACTCCCCGTAAATTGGCTCAGCGGGCAGGCTCCGACCCTGCAACATTAGCCTTAACAGGGCTACGTTCTACCAGTTGAACTACCGCTGAAGAAATGCGCCCCTGACGGGAATCAAACCCGCATCCCCCAATCGACAATCGGGAATCCTATCATTGGAAGACAGAGGCAAAAGAATGGGGTAAATGGTATTCGGCTACACGGAGACGGCGAAAGACCAGATTGTAGCATTGGTCGTCAGACCGATGACTCGACCTGGCCGACCGGCGCAAACCCTGAAGTTTTTCATCCGCTTCACGGACTTCAGCTCTTCGACAGGCTCAGGGCCGTGAGCTTCGTCGAACCGCGAGCTCAGTCGAGTCCCGTGATGCTACCAGTCTCAGCCCTTTAGTGAGCCTTTAGGAAAGCGATGGTTACCATAAATAATCTTGTTTCCACCATACCGCGTTTTTCGCCCCTCTCATAAAACTGGTTTTATGGTTTGGACGCCATTTACGTGACGTTTCACCTTCACTTGCGGCTGAAGGGAGACCAAGGGACTGTCGATTGGTGGAAACAAAAAACCCAGGTGCTGGATTCGCGGCCTGGGTTTCGTGAAAGAGTGTTCGGTCCTTCATTTAGATCGGGTGATCTCTATGCGCATCTGAGTGCGGGAAGAACTTTCGCTGATTCACAACCCCTGCCGAATTCTCCGAGCAGAGCGGGTGATCGCCTGTCTTGAAAACCGGAAGATTATCTGAGCCGTTCGGCATCAAAAATCGGCTTCTCCAATTCCAAGAGGGCTGAAAAGTCTGTTGAGTGATTGTTTGCATGGTTTTTAACGATGAATAGTCGAAGCATTCCTTTAGCGAATCGAAAAGTCAAATAAAAAATTACATAAATTATTGTATAACAATATTTTATGAATCAATAAATATTTGGCTAAGCTCCGCCCGAGCACAGGCTTTTGAACGTTTCATCTGCCTGCACCTCTTAAGCGTGCGAACAAAAAAACCCGGACGCATGTCACTATCCGGGCTCATTCGAAATGGTTATTACGGTTTCTATTTATCGTGGTTTTTTCGTTGGAATGAATCGTCCCCATATACCATGAGCCTCGGATCTTGGAGCACAAAAGGCTCCTGTCGGATCTTCATTTCTGAGATCCAACATCAACCGGGTACTTATCTGGATTGTATAGGACATAGTAGGAATGTGCAGGACGGTGATCTCGGACGAGCAGGGATCTGTCAACCGATTATTGCTGCCAAGGTGTCACTTTATGTCCGGGGTTCTTTCTTAATCCTAATCGTGCTCATAATCTTAATCGGAGCAGTGGAAATAGGATTTTGATTTAGATTCAACTACAGCCAACCTTGTTGAGGAATGCGCCTTCGATTCATATGCTGGGGAATACAAGCCATCATCTTCCTCACGCTGAACTGTGGAGCCGCCGACAAAACCCCGTTAATGCCCTCTGGTCGGCGACTGAAGTCACCGCTCCTTTTCTGGTTTTTTTATCCCCGAGGGAACACCTTCCCATTCGCCAGTGACTCCTTAGAATCAGTCAGAAGACGACTGCTCTTCCGGGAAGAGTAATTTCGCCAAATAAGTAAACTCCAAAGCGGTTCGCCTCGCTCGTTCCAATTGGTTCGCAGCGGCAGAATGCCCGCCATCAATGTTTTCGTAGTAGTAGAAGGGTAACTCCGCGTCCTCGAAGAGCTTTGCCATCTTTCGTGCATGCCCCGGGTGAACCCGGTCGTCCTTGGTAGAGGTCACGAAGAACGGGACCGGGTATTCCTGTTCATCCGGACGAAAGTTGTGATAGGGGGAAATCCCTTCCAAAAACGATCGCTCCTCCGGGTCGTCCGGGGAGCCGTATTCATCCACCCATGACGCACCTGCGAGGAGCAGGTGATAGCGCAACATATCGAGCAAGGGCACTTGAACGACAGCCGCTTTCCATAAATCCGGACGCTGATTGAGCATGACTCCCATGAGAAGACCCCCATTGGATCCTCCTATAATTCCGAGATGACTCGGGCTGGTCAATCCACTGTCGATCAAGTCTTCGGCGACGGCGATGAAATCGTCGTAGATCCGTTGTCGATCGGTCTTCAATCCCGCCTGATGCCAAGCCGGACCAAACTCCCCGCCACCACGGATATTGGCCAAGACGAAAGCTCCGCCATTTTCGAGCCAAAGCTTGCCCGTGGTGCTCCGGTAACCGGGCAGCAATGGAATCGCAAACCCTCCATAGCCATTGAGCAGAGTTGGAATAGAACCGTCGAAAGCGACATCGTTGCGCCGAACGACAAAATAAGGAACTTCCGTGCCGTCTTTCGATTCTGCAAACCGCTGTTCGACCACTAATCCTTCTGGATCGAACTTTTCGGGCAAGCTCTTGAGCGTATCTATTCGGTTAGTTCCCGAATCGTAAAGAAGGAGCGAGTCGGGAGTCAGGAAATTCTCGTAAGTGAGAAAAACCAGTGGCTCTGTGCGACGGGCAAAAGCGATTCCGGCACGACCATTTTCAGGAAGATCCAGTTCCTCCATTTCCCAAGTGACTCGTCCGTCCTCCACCTCGGTTGGTTCAAGACGAAGAATCTTCGTAGTCACATTGTCATTGATCGATAGCAACGCGGCCCCTTTCGCAACCGACACCCAATTCACTGCCTGACGAGCGTTGGGGCGAAAGACCAAATGAACCGGAGGCAGTTCTCGCGTTTCCAAAAACTCGCTCAATCGGAAGGCAACCAGATCACCGTTTACAAACGTTTCCCCCTGCCCCTCCGGTTGCCAGTCCTGCTCGAGAGTTACAAACATCCAGTCACGGAAGTGAGAGCCGAAACTCGACTTCGGCGGCAGAGGCCACTGCACCGCCTCCTCTTCGCCGTCAGGAAACCACCAATCCTGTGACGTGAAAAATGTATCCGCCTCGCTGGCACAGGCCAGAACGGACCCATCGTCCATCTCGATACCGAATGGACGAACCAATACGTCCTGAGGTTGACCACGAATCAGTTCACGGGCTTCCGATAATGGCGTTCCCCGTTTCCAGCTCTTCACGACAAAAGGATAGCCGGACTCGGTCAAGGTGTTCGGACCAAAATCGGTTGCTACCATCAAGTGGTTTTCGTCAATCCATGCCGTATACTGTTTGGCCTCGGGCAGAAAAAAGCCGTCTTCGACAAACTCTCTCTTCTCGATATCGAACTCCCTGACGGTAACCGCGTCTTTACCTCCATCGGAAATACGAACGAGGCACACGTAGCCCCCGCCGCTCTCGATCTCTTTTACACTTACTCCTTTGAATACCCAGTTTCTACCTTCCGCCTCCGCCAGTTCATCAAAATCGATCAACACTTCCCATTCCGGGTTCTCCGTCTGGTAACTTTCGAGTTTCGCGCGTCTCCAAAGGCCACGGACATGAACTTCATCCTGCCAGAAATTATACACCCAGCCATCCCGGATCGAGCCGTAGGGAATGCGTTCTTTGGAGGTCAGTAACTCAATCGCTTCCTCCTCAAAAACAGCGTAGCGAGGGTCCGATTGGAGTTCCTGGAGGGTTGTTTTGTTCTGTTCCCGCACCCAATTTAGGGCCCGCTCACCCTCAATCTCTTCCAGCCAAAGATGAGAATCACCGTCTGCAGCAGATATAGTCATGCTCAGACTCACTCCTGCTATTGAGGCCCACTGATGTAGCTTGTGCAAACGCATAGGCATGACTGGGTTAATACCAAATTCAAGGAGGATTGATAGTTCTGGCGGGATGGAGGATGAGTCTGACCTCTTCTTACTTGATTTGGGTGATCAAGGGAACAAGGTCATTCAAGGTCCCACCGATACGGTTACCCGTGAAAATATGCGTAACGATCACGAGGGACTCTCTGCTGGGGATATCGACGCTTTCCTGAACAACTTTGCTGATGGGTTCCTCTTTCACTGGAAAGATCGCCGCCGGTTTCTCGGAGGAGTCGCCGGTTGGAGGCTGTTTCATCAGTTCGACTAACTGGGCGAAAGCTCCATTGATGCGGGCATCAAGATCTTTGACCGTGGTGCGGATTGCCGTTGGAAGATCATCTAGGCTAAGTAGTTGGCGCCCGGATTCGAACAAGCCAATATAGGATACAAGAACATCGAGGAGAGACAGAGTCTCGGAGATATTTCTGCGTCGTTCGCCTGCAGACATTTGCTCCGCTTCAATTTCCGGCGCTTCGTCGACTATCGCCTGCAGTCTGGTGGCAAGAGGTACGGAAAAAGTACTGTGCTTCGTGTTTGTTCCGGAGATCTGCTTGAACGCCTCAGCTGTGTCTTTCAAGAACGCGGATAGTTTTCTGTGCAGGAAATCCGAGGTAAAGGTAGGGACGATCAGTAGTGTGGCGAGCAACGCAACGCCGACTCCAATGAAGGTCTCGTAGATCCGAGCGAACATGGTAGCGATGTCCGCTCCAAGAGCGAAATGAACGAGGAGCGGGACCAGTATCCCGATTCCTGTTGAGGCAATACCGTATTTCGTCTGGAGGGTCACTATCGTCAGGACCAGCGCAATCATGATCATAATGACCTGCGGCACGATTGCGCTTCCGAACACGTAGACAACCGCGATTGCTATTACAACACCTATGGCTGTGCCCAGCGCACGGCGCCCGGTGCGCAGAATCGTTTGCCCGACGGTGGCAGTGAGCACATACGCGACGGTGAGGGTCGCCCAATACGCGTGGTTTAGGTCAAACAGAAACTGAAGACTGGTCGTGATCGTGGTTGCGACCAAGGCCTGCAATCCGAGGCGGGTAGCGGCTCTGGCGGCATCCCGCTTCGTCTCGTCTTTGAACTCAGTGGCTTTATCGTGAATCGCAGCGTTCTCGATCTCTGAATGGCCTCGAAAGTAGTCATTGAGGGCTTTCTCAAACCGTTGTAGACCAATGACGATCCGCATGGGCTGGAGCTTTTGATCGGGTGGTGAGACTTGGTCGGTCAACACCTCGTCGAGCAAGGCTTCGAGCTGCGGGTCGGCAGCCGATTCGGACGGGAAGCCAATTGTGACTGGATGGGAGAGTTTGTCGCGAATCCTGTCGAGAGTGTTCAGGAGCCGGTCAGCACCTGCCCAGTCCTTAAATGCATTAGGGCCAAGCTGGGAAAAAGCGTCAGACATGACTTCAAAGGCCATGACCATCCGGTAGAGCGCGACCACTTGCGCCCGTAGTCTGGACTCGAGTTTCGGACTCTCGAGGGTCGCTTGCTCGAGAGAAGCCTGGACGAGGTGCCAATCATGACGGAGTTTAGGGTTCAAGGCCTTGAAAACCTCGCTGGCATTCGAAGCTTTCTTTTGGCCGTCTCCAACGGCGGTCGACCGCGTCCGAAAGTGGTCGTCGGAAACGGTTGCCAGAGCTTCATTCAGTGACCCGAGAAACCGGTTGGAAAGAACCCGAAAGGCATTGACTGCAGATGGGCGGAGAATCAGGAAGCGAAAGAAAAAGGTCACTAGGGCCGCGATAAGGATTGTCGGGGCGAACCAGAGTCCCTCTGCTTTTGTTGGGTTTAGGATGACCGCAAACAGGCCCATATTTACGACAATAATCCCGAAGGAGCCTGCTGTTGGGCCCCACCTGCGAAGGTAGAGGCCAAAGCCGATCAGAGGCACCCAGAGAATGGTTAACACTTGCCCGCCATAGCTGAAGTCGCCGGGACCGATCAGAGAGACAGGAAAGAGGACCGCAAGGGAGATCGCAGCCGCAATGCACACTCGGCGGAACTCCAACGCCCACCCGGCTCCTTGGACGAGAAAGAAATAATTCAGGGTCATTCCCGCTCCGAGGATAGTGAGGGTGGTGGGTAAGCCTTTGGCCTCCCGAGCGGCCTCAAACGTCTTGGAAAACCATGGGATACTCTTGGCAAAGTCTGGCAGCGACAATGAAGGAACCAAACTTCCGAAGCCGTAGCACAAAAACCCCGTGACGACGACCGCGACGATGGTTTTTGCAGCAAGAGCAAACTTTATCCCGCCCGGATCCAGATCAACCAAGGCACCAAACCATCGGGAAGCGAGCGAGACAAACAAACCGCGGTTTCTCTCTCCCTTGGGCTGGGTCTTTACTTTGGGCACTTCGAAAATCGTGGATGTGTATGTTGGTTCGCTAGCAAAGATTGTCTGATTTCAAAGACCTAACCGTCAAGACCCCACAGTTACACCGAATGATTTCCAACAGATCCCCTTAGTGGAAAAATCCGTTGTCCACTCCCATTTGAGAGAATGCACGTCAGGTGTTCGACCTTTCCATTGGTGTCTCGCCTCGTAGATAAAGGTCGACTGCAGAGTGAATTTTCGGAACTCTTTTTGGAACACGGGCAGTGATCGATGGCAAGGATGTGCTAAATCCCTGACAAACCGTGGACACACCCAGAAATAACATGCAAGTGATTCGACTAATGATCGAGATTCCATCAACTGAGGGGCCGTGCCCGGAGCCTCGGAGACCATTGATGGTCGATCCGGAATCTCAGGAACTGAATTTCCACCCCCAAAGGTGTCTCCGAAAAGAACGTCATCAACAATCAAGACAGCGCAGCTTCGATCTATGATACAACCACCTGACTGGACTTACGATCAATCAAAGGGAATTCTAGGAGCCCTTTGCAGCATTGCTTCGCTGCATGCAACGGCACCGATTTCCCCTGCGGAAAAGGAACTCATTGAGGGTGTTCGAATCATTATTCTCGGACATCCGGAAATCGAGCACGATGACGAGGAAGTTCATATCAAACCAGCTGAACTGGCGGCACTTTTTTCAGACAGCGACCACAAGGCCCGTGCTGCCGAGTTGATTGCGATGATGCCTTATGTCGTTCGACCGTTTTCCGACTCAAAGACCTACATTTCTGAGAAGTTCCTCGAGCAACTTGGCGAAAACACGCACCGGATCGAAGATTTTCTTGGCGCCCGCGAAAAACACATGCGCAACCAAGAATACTGTGCTCTGAGAAAGCTCGGACGGGATGTATTTCCCTATGAGGATCCCGAGGGCCGATACAAAGAGGTTTTGAAACTTCTCAAAGAGGCGGAAGGTGACCCCGAAGAACTTGAGCGCTACCAATCGCTCGAATCCTATCCAGCTGGATCGCTGGGGCGGGGTTACTTCGATTTCTATGCCCAGTTTGATTGGCCACTCCCCGGCGACCCACTTTGGATCAGTGAAGATCTTACGGTCCGTCATGACCTGGTTCATGTCCTCGGACCCTATGACATCTCAATCAACGGAGAATTCCAAGTGGCCGGTTTCTCTGCTGGCAATAGCACGACTTTCAACTGGATGGTCGCGATGCTAGGCTTCTGCCCTCCTTATGTTTCAACGGGACAACAGTGTTGTCCTCAGGATTTTGTAGAAGCCTATCTCCGCGGAAAAAACGCTAAGGCCAGCTTCGTCGACCAATGGGATTTTTGGCCCTACATGGAACAACAAATAAGCGATATCCAAAACGAATTCGGAATCTAGTCCTCCAGCATCATACGGATCTGTGGATCTTCTGGCACTCAATCCACTTGCCTCAAACACCTCCAGAATTGACTAAAAGCGACAAAAAATGACTGACGAAGAAAGAACTTTCTTACTCGCGGCGGTGAAAAAGGCCAGCGAGCAATGGAAAACTGCATTCAACTCAGGCGATGCTCCAGGTTGTGCCTCGCACTACGAAGCGGAAGCCGTCATGACTGCCGAACCGTTTGGTGAGTTTCGCGGGAAAGAAACGATTCAAGCCTTTTGGCAGAAACTCATAGAAGATGGATTTTCCGATGTGGAGTATGTGGATCCACGTATAGACGTGATCGACCCAAAGAGCGCCGTCTTGGAGTCCGCGTGGAAAATGAATAAAGCCAAAGGCGTCATCTACCGCGAGCTATGGGTGCTCCAGGACGATCGTTCGGTGAAGCTAAGAGAAGACCACTTTGCCGCGCTGTAGAGCAAGCACTTTGCGATTGGGTTGAAACCTCAGCAATCCCGTGGAAGGCTTTTCCGGCGAGCCGTAAACAACGGCAGCTTGGCTTGCATAAAATCATAAAATCTGATTTTATGATTTTATGGACACAAAACTATCTGTCACGGAGGGAAGCCGGAACTTTTCGGATTTGGTCAATCGCATCGTGTATCGAGGCGAAACCGCGGTTTTGACCCGAGGAGGCCGAGAAGTGGTTCGGCTCACCCCTATCCATTCGCTATCAGTCACCGGCGAAGCACTTGCGAAAAAGATTCGTTCCCGACAAACGCATTTGGCAGCTGATGAGGCAGAACTTTTCGCTAACGAATTGACCAGAATCAGGTCTGCAGGCAATCGGGCGGAAAAGGATCCTTGGGCAGAGTGATAGGAGTGCTTCTCGATACATCGGTTCTCATCGCCGATGAACGAAAAATATGGGATCTCGCTGCTTTTTTGGAAAAGCACGTAAGAAAAGCCCAAGTCGGAATATCTGCTATTACAGCCTCAGAATTTGAAGAAGGGGTTCACCGAGCACCCCCCGGGAAACGCCGGGAACAAAGACGTGAGTTCTACAAGTTTATCGTCGAGAATTATCCTGTAATGCCTTTCGACCTCGAAACGGCCTCGACTCATGCACAGCTACGCCCTGAGTTGAGAAAGACCGGAATTCTGATTGGCCCTCACGATTTGATGATTGCTGCTACGGCACTACATCTCGGCTGGGAGATAGCTACGCTGAATACCTCAGAGTTCTCCCGAGTTCCGGGCTTAACACTTTCGCCAGTCGAACCTTATTGGGTCTAAAATCTGGATCGTTTCCGCGTTAAAGCAGGAAAACCTATATTCTCTCTCCCATCACTAACCAGCTCTTCTATCCCGCTGCCTTCTCATCCAATGCGGACGGTCGTCCAGGTCTTTAGGCTCTACCGCCGAGACGCGAAGGCCGACGACTCCGGGGTGCTTGCGTAGCTTATGGATCAACGGCCAGCTCGGTGGCAAACGTAGACTTTCTGAAACGGTTGCGAGGAAGGCTCTTTCCTCCTCGGCGAGAACTGCTATGCAAACCTCGATGCCACTCTCGTCAAAGGTCAATTCATTGCGAAGGGTCGTAAGAAAGGAAGTTCCCTCTGCAGTCGGCCGGATCACCCACGAAATTTTTTTGAGGAGACGAGGCAGAGCACTCTCCAGTGACCGAACAGACATTCCATGAAGGTCGACGCCTTCGTCGCGGCGAGCCGCCCGCCCTTCGACGACGACGATGCTATTGGCCAAGATGGCATTGCGACACTTCTCAAAATTTTTGGGAAAGACAGTCACCGGAAGACTCTGGGAGCGGGTGAGTAGACTAAACTTTGCCCAGGGCTCACCGCTCTTGCGGGTCATCCGCTGTTCGAGGCCGGAGACTACACCAACCAGCCGGAAGGTTTCGTCATCGTCCAGCTGCTGGTACTCCGCCGGATCCAGGGAGAGGATGGCGTCTGCCAATAAACCGTATTCATCCAGTGGATGCCCGGAAAGATAGAAGCCCAGCAGTTCTTTTTCGTGGGTCAGCATCTCCTTGCGGCCCATAGGACTGACCGCGATCCTCGCCGTCCCATTCGTGGAAGGTTCGCCTTTCTCTGGTTCCGCCATCAGATCGAAGAGTGATTTCTGTCCCGCTTCGCGGTCCTTCCGCTCGGCTTGAGCAACGCTAAGCAGCGAATCTAGATTAGCCAACAAGCCTGCCCGCTCTTCCCCAAACGAATCAAACGTTCCGGTCCGGATCAGATTCTCCAGGGTGCGGCGGTTGACGGCCTTAAGGTCAGTGCGTGCGACAAAATCTGTGAAGTCTTTATAAGGTCCGTTTTTATCCCGCTCTTCGACAATGGTTGCGGTGGCTGCATCCCCAACTCCCTTGATGGCACTCATCCCGAAACGGATTCGCCCGGCGTCACCTGCATTTTCTCCTGGCACCGGTGTAAAATTGTGGCGAGACTCATTGATGTCCGGTCCAAGGACGGGAATTCCGAGAGAGAGTGCCTCGGTGACGTAGTGCGCTACCTTGTCGGCATTGCCCAGCTCGGCAGAGAGGAGAGCTGCCATGAACTCCACTGGAAAGTTCGCTTTCAGGTAGGCGGTCCGGTAACTGATCATCGCATAAGCCGCAGAGTGCGACTTATTGAATCCGTACTCCGCAAACTTCTCGAGGATCGCAAAAATTTCTTCCGCCTCCCGGCTGGAGATCCCGTTCGTTTTCTTGGCTCCGTCGATAAAGGCGACCTTCTGCTGCGCCATGACGTCCTTTTTCTTTTTACCCATCGCCCGGCGAAGGATGTCCGCGTTGCCAAGCGTAAACCCTGCGATGATCCTCGCTGCCTGCATTACCTGCTCCTGATAAACGAGAACCCCGTAGGTTTCCTCGACTAATTCCTTCAGCAATGGATGCGGGACGAGGATTTTAGACGGGTCTTTTTTGCCCTCGATGAACTGCGGGATGAACTGCATCGGTCCCGGTCGGTAGAGGGCAATGAGAGCGATGATTTCCTCGAACGAGCTTAGACCGATCTGGCGCGAAAGCCCCTGCATCCCATCCGATTCCAGCTGGAAGACGCCGATAGTCTTCCCGTCGTTGAGCAGATCAAAGGTCGCCTGGTCGTCTAGGGGAACCCCTTCGATGGAAAAGTCCGGCAGCTCGCGGGAGGTCCGGATAAACTCCTCGGCGTCCGCAATTACCGTGAGGTTCTTCAACCCGAGAAAGTCCATCTTAAGAAGACCGAGATCTTCGACAGGGCCTTTAGCGTACTGCGTAGTGAGATCGCCTTCCTGCAAACAGACGGGGACGAGGTCGGTCAAACGGCGGTCAGAGATGATAATTCCACAGGCATGTTTACCCGTATTGCGGACCATACCCTCGATCACCTTCCCTTGGTCCACGATCTTGCGCGCGATAGCATCAGTCTTAATCGCCTCCTGCAGCTCGGGAGACTTCTTAATCGCATCCTTCATCGTGATGCCAAGATCGTCCGGAACCATCTTCGCCAGACGATCGGCATCCTTGTATTCCACTCCGTTTACCCTCGCCAGATCCCGAACCACCATCTTTGGACCAAACTTACCGTAGGTCACGATGTTCGCTACGGAGTCCGAGCCATACTTCTCGCGCACGTAGTTCACCACTTCGTCCCTGCGCCTCATGCAGAAATCGACGTCGAAATCTGGAGGCGACACCCGCTCGAGGTTCAGCATCCGCTCGAAGAGAAGGCCGAAGCGGAGCGGATCGATATCCGTAATTTTCAGGACATAGGCGACGACGCAGCCCGCGCCCGAACCCCGGCCCGGCCCAACCGGAATCCCCCGCTGCCGCGCCCAATCAATAAAGTCCCAGACAATCAGGAAGTAGTCGGCAAACCCTGCTCCGGAAATGATCGCCAACTCGTAATCGAGCTGACGACAGACCTTTTCGGCATAGTCCTTTGCCTGACCGGGGCCCGGCACAAAACTGGCGGGATCGTCATAGTCGATTCCATAACGCTCCCTGATCCCCTTTTTGCAGAGATCATAAAGCACCTGACCATTTACCTTGAGCTCCTTCCGTTTCTCCGCAGGAAGCACCTCACCGACTTCGACCTCGTTCTGCCGATTCACCTTTTCCTGCTCTTCGACGAAGATATCGAGAATCGCGTCAAAGTCGTCTGCCTTCGTTTCGATCACGAGCGTTTCGGGTTTTTCGAAAACCGGGTAGTGATTCACTCCAAAGTGAAGCTGCAAATCCACCCGATCCGCAACTTCTAGAGTGTTGGTGAGGCTCTCTGGAATCTCTTTAAACACCTGCGCCATCTCCGCCTCGCTTTTCAAGTAGAACTGGCGTGATGGGTAGCGCATTCGGTTTTCGTCAGCGATGACCTTTCCCGTCTGGATGCAAAGCAGGGCATCATGGGTTTCCCAATCTTCTTTCCGGACATAGTGCACGTCGTTTGCGCAGACCACCTTCAGGTCGAACTCCTTCGCAATCTTAAGAAGACCGGGGATGATCCGCCGCTGCGCCGGCATGCCATGGTCCTGAATCTCAATGAAATAGTCGTCCTTGCCAAAAATATCGACGAACTCGGCGGTCGCCTCGCGGGCTTTCGCGTAATCCGAGTAAATCAGGTATTGAGAAGCCACGCCATTGATGCAGCCGGAGAGCCCGATAATTCCTTCGGAGTGTTTCGCCAACTGCTCCATGTCGGTTCGCGGACGGTAATAAGTACCTCGCGTATGGGCATCCGAGACCAGTTTCACGAGGTTCTGGTATCCCGTGAAATTTTTGGCGATGAGGGTTTTGTGGTGAATCTGATACTTCGGAAAATTCTCCGGCCCCAGCTCCTCTTCGGGCACATCGACCATGTCATCCGACCGCTTTCGCTCCCGTTTGGGTCGTTCGTCCATGGTATGGTCATGAACAAGGTAAATCTCGCAGCCGATCAGCGGCTTGACCCCGACTTTGGTCATCTGCCGGTAGAATTCGATCGCCCCAAACAGGTTGCCGTGGTCGGTCATGGCGATTGCTGGCATATTCAACTCCGCCGCCCGTGCGGCAAGAGAGTCTATCCGACAGCAACCATCGAGGAGACTTCGGTCGGTATGGACGTGCAAATGGACAAAAGGATTCTGCACGTCGGACATGGTTTTGAGATTCGGGGCAAAGATTCACCCGTGCAAGAACTGATCGTGAAAAATGCTGTCGAGGGACGGAAACGGTCGATTCGGTTTCTCGGACCAACTGCCGAAACGGATCCGCCAAGAAACAAATCGTCGTCGAAATTCCTCCACAGGGAGCCTCTGTGCGGAGCGGCGACTTCAGTCGCCGAAGGACCCAATTGAGGTGTGGGAAGAACCTAATCAATCAGTTCCCAGTCCAAGCCCGCATATCGGGAAAAACCCTTATCGAAGGTAGACAGCCGGTATTCCCCCGCCGATGCAAAGGCCGCAAGGTAAGCATCGGTCTCGGCACACTGGCCTGCAGGCAAGGAACTAGTGGTTTCACGCCAGACAACCTCCAAGCGACTGGGCTCGGGGACTGAAAAAAACCTGCCGTCCTCCATTAGCACCGACCATCCTTTCCAGAAATCTGCGGGTGCGAGAACATCCTCTCCCATAATCGAGGGACGAGTAAGAATCCGCAAAACCCCCATCTGAACGATCCGCGCAATGGCTACTGAATCATTCGATTCGCGATTCCCGAGCCAAGCCGTCGCCTCCTCCGAAAAAAGATGGCGTTCGTGGAGAAGGGCCAGAAGGACGTTTACGTCAACGAGTGAGACCGTCTTGGCTTTCATCTTCCTCGCGTTCGGCTTCCCGGACCACTTCCGGTGTCAGAAGGCCCTTTGCCTTTGACTGGAAAATGGGGAACTGCGCCCGACGAACCGGATGCTCCGGTGTGTGGATCAATTCCCGGTTCAAGGCTCTGACCACTATTTCGCGTAAAGTGATGCCCCGCTCAACCGCAGCAATCTTCGCCTTACGGAAGGTTTCATCTGGGATATCCAAGGTGGTTCTCATAAAACCATAAAAACATATTTATTATATCAGCGCAATCATTATCTCTTCGTCTACTCATTGGAGACCTCCCAATCCGAGCCGTCGCAGAAATCGCTGTCGCAATTCCTCCGCTGGTAGCCTCTGTGCTGAACGGCGATTTCAGTCGCCGATGCGTTTCTGCAATCCAACAACTAACCTCTCCATCTCCAAAAATCCGGCCTCCTCCAAAACTTCACGCAACAACCGTAGTGCCTCCGGAATTTTCTCCCGGAAAAACGCTACTTCCCCACCGATTCCAAACCTACCAAATGCCCCAAGCGCCTGCATCAGTCGTTGCGCGCTGGCGGAGAGATAGGCACTCCGCACCTCCTTGGGGTCTTTCTCAGACCTCCGGCAGTAGTAACAGTAGTGGTCCTCCCGTTCCTCGCGGGGCAGACCGACGTAGGGGTCGAAAAGAAGACTCCCAAGATCGTAAAAGCAATTCCCCAGCCGGATCCCCTGATAATCTACGATTCGGATTTCCTCTTTCGCATCGATCATCAAGTTTTTGCTCTGATAATCCCGATGAACCCAAGACTGGTGATTTTCGAGAAGAATCCTACTCAGATGATCTCCCTCCTCCTCAAGCTCTGGGTAAGGCTTCCAGTCCGAATCCACCCGCGCTACTAGCTCTTTCAGAAAGTACTGTCGCTCAAACAGGTAGAGATCAGCGTCAAATGCAGGCAAGGTCTCTGTTTCTGCCTCAAAAAACACCGTCTGCGACAGACTCTGGATGTGCAGGAGTTCGTCGATGGCTTTCCGGTAAAATGAGCGTCTTTGACCGGGACTGTCGCGCATCGAGAACAAATCCTTATCGCCCAGATCTTCGAGCCAGATCAAACCTTTGCTAGGATCATCTCGCAAGATACGGGGAACCGGAACACAAGCATCCCGGAGAGCTCTGCCTATCGGTGCAAAGAGCCCATTTTCCGCCGGTGTGGGAGGATAAGCCATCAGGATGCGGGTGCGATTCGGACGGAGGATTCGAAAAAAGCGACGCCCCGAAGCACCGGCAGGAACAGTCTCGACGCGCACCGGGCCCGGATCATCTTCGTAGGCAGTGGAATCCACCCGCGCTGCCTCTTCCTTAGTCAGTGAAGCGGCTGGGTTTTCCGGGCCCAACGGCCTTTCCAGCAAAAGAGCTGCTGAGGAGAACCCAATTTCGCGCGATGCCTCGTAAGCCTCTATCGTTCCGATATCCTGCCACTTCCCCTTCGTAACTTCGGCCACACGAATTGCGCCCGGACAGTCTGCAAGAGCTCGTCTCCAGCCCTCAACCACCGACTCCGGTTCATCCTTCTGGAGGAAGTCCATCAATCGCGATTCAACGACTGCAATTCCGAGAAATTGAAACCGCATCTCGTCACCCAGAGCAGAATCGCGGTCCACCTTGAGGAGACGCCCCATCAAATCGACCACCAAATGCTGCGCTGGCCCATTTCGCGAAGCGGCAAGAGTCGCCACAGGCCTTCCAAAATCCCGATGGGTCCGAATCAACTCATCCAGAGGAAGGTCGGTGAGAATATCGCTATTATAGATCAGGAGACTTTCGGCTTTATCGAGAAGAGGCTCGATGTTCTTTAAACCGGCTCCCGTCTCTAACCGAAGAAACTCATGAACCAGATGGACTGGCAGACCCTCCCACTCTCCATTAGGGAAAGTGCTCTCAAAAAGTCCTGGCAGATGATGGGTATTTATGATGAACCGCTTGATCCCTGCGTCGCGGCAATGCCGCATCACATGAAAGATCATCGGTTCTCCCCGGACTGGGAGAAGAGGCTTGGGAAGAGTTTCCGTCAGAGGCCTTAGACGCGACCCGAGTCCAGCAGAGGGCAAAAAGGCCGTTCGGATCACCTAGAGCGAACTAGATTTGGAAGTCTTGCCCACCCGTCAACTCGTGCAGGCCACACTCCCTTTTCCTGCCACCGAACCGGGTAGCTTCCTCGGAAAGTCCTTCAGTCAACTTTGCCGAACTATGCCAGTCCCCTACCGTGGCATATCCCTGCTCCCAGAGTGGATGGTAAGGGAGATCGTGCTCAGTGAGGTATTGATAGATATCCCGATCCGTCCAATCGAGGATCGGATAGATTTTGTAGGTCTTATTCTGAAGCTCGACAAAAGAACGCTTGCTCCGATCTTCACTTTGGGCACGACGGAGGCCTGAGATCCAAGCACTAGCCCCGAGCTCGCGAAGCGCCCGATTCATCGGTTCAATTTTAGTATCTTTATTATAGGCGTCTAAATCATCAAGGCTTCCCTCCCAACGCTTCCCAAATAGGGCTTCCTGCTGGGCAGCCGTAGCAACCGGTGTGTAGGTGCGCAGGTCCAGATCCAGTTCTCTGGTCAACCGATCTGCGAACCGGTAGGTTTCCGGGAAAAGGTATCCCGTATCCACAAAAACGACCGGGACCTTCGGCACCCGTGTCCCGACCATGTGAAGCAAGACTGCTGATTGAACGCCGAAACTAGTCGAGAGAATGACTTCCCCCGGAAACTGGGCAACCGCCCAGTCAACCCGCTCTTCGGCCGACAGGTCTGCCAAATCCAAGCCCGTGCTTTCAAGTAGAAGTTCATTCATGGTCGGGAGGAGGATGCAGCAGAATCACCTAAGATCAACCTTCGTGTGAGTGCCAAAGGACGTCTCCCAGCACTGCCCACGACGTTCACCAGCCAGAGGGGAATATTCGAAAACGGTTGGCATGGCACGTGCTCAACCGTCTCCCGTTCGAAAAAAATCCGGACCGGTCCAGGTCGCACGCTTGGATTCGCATCTTCTACCAAACTATCCAAACCATAGATATGAAAAACAAACTCAAGAAACTAGGACTCTCCTGGATGTCTGTCGCGCTGTTTGCGGGCATCGCTGGGTTCGCCGGGGTGGTATCCGCTCAGGACGAAGACTCGGTTGAGACCGCCATTGAGGCGACAGCAGAGGGAATTCCTTTCGAAGATGGATATGCCGCGTTTTTGGAAACCGGAGACGCTACCTCTTTCTTCACAATCAGTAACCTGTGGCTACTACTTGCTGCTGCCCTCGTGTTTGTAATGCACCTAGGCTTCGCAACTCTGGAGTCGGGACTTACCCAGTCGAAGAACACAGTGAACGTTTTGTTCAAAAACGTGTTCATCATCACGATGGGTATTCTCACCTACGCATTTTATGGCTTCAATGCCATGTATCCTGCGGAGTGGACCGCCGAAGGCATTTTCGCATTTGGATCGTGGTTCGACTCTGACGGCGCAACCGTCGGGCTAATGACTGCAGAATATAACAGCTACACATGGTATACCGACTTTATCTTCCAGGCGATGTTTGCTGCAACCGCCGCGACCATCGTTTCCGGTGCAGTTGCTGAACGTGTCAAGCTTCCAAGCTTCATGATCTTTGCAACGCTTCTCGTGTGCTTTGCCTACCCAGTCACCGGTTCGTGGCAGTGGGGCGGAGGATGGCTCGCAGAGCGGGGCTTCTACGATTTCGCAGGTTCGTCCCTCGTTCACGGCTTTGGTGGTTTCGCCGCACTTGGCTGTGTGATCATTCTCGGCGCCCGCCGTGGAAAGTATGTGGACGGTAAGATCAAACCGATCCTTCCCCACAGCGTTCCGCTGGCAACGATAGGGGTCTTCCTCCTCTTCCTCGGGTGGTTCGGATTCAACGGAGGTTCGGTTCTGAATGCTGATCCATATCTCGTGTCTTTGGTGTTTGTGACCACAGCACTCTCCGCCGCCGCTGGAGCTATCGGAGCTATCTTCCTGTCATGGGTTCTCCTACGGAAGCCTGACATCACGATGGCACTCAACGGCATCTTGGCCGGACTAGTCGGTATCACAGCTGGTGCAGACTCAATTATGCCAGCCCAGTCAATCATCGTCGGGTTTATCTCCGGGCTCATCGTTGTCGTCTCCATTATCATCTTCGACAAAATCAAGGTGGACGACCCCGTTGGCGCGATCTCTGTCCACGGAGTCTGCGGTATCTTCGGAACGCTCGCCGTTGCACTTTTCAGCACAGCGGCTCCGTTCGGGATCCAGCTGATTGGAACTCTCTCGATCTGCGCCTTTGCGTTCGTCGTCTCGGTGATCGTTTTCGGCATTCTGAAGTTCACCATTGGTGTCAGAGTTTCCGCAGAGGAAGAAGAAGTCGGACTGGACATCGGCGAACACGGGCAGGATTCCTACGCAATCAAGCCTGGCTCACTAGTTCCTTGATCTGACGTCCTGAAACCATCATCCTAAGTATAAGGAAAAATCTATGAAACTCATCAAAGCCATCATCAAGCCCTTCAAACTGGAAGAGGTGAAGGAAGCTCTGGCCGAAATCGGCATCGAAGGCATGACCGTGACTGAAGTGAAAGGCTTTGGTCGTCAGAAGGGTCACACTGAAATCTATCGCGGTAGCGAGTATACAGTGGACTTCCTTCCCAAGGTTGAGCTCGAGGTAGCAGTAGCCGAGGAACTCGCACCCAAGACGGTCGAAACCATCGTCAAGGCAGCCAAAACCGGTAAGATCGGTGACGGTAAAGTCTTCGTCATACCGATCGAAGAGTGCGTTCGGATCCGAACTGACGAGACCGGCGAAGCTGCTCTCTAGGTCCTGACCAGTTACTTGAATTCAGGCGCCTCCCGGGACACTCCGGGAGGCGCTTCTTTTTATTTCACGATAGTCCGCGGGTTCATTCGGAGCCAACAATTCGTATCCGAACCGGATCGAGGTCTGGATTCCCCAGATCAAGGCTCTCTCCATAGCGGAAAAAGAGAGGCTCGGGAGTGATCGGCTCGAAATTGCGATTGAGGCGACTAGCGTTTAGAGCGGCCAGCGCGTAGCGGTCGAGCAGAAGCGGGTCGCTGCTGAGGAGCAGCTCCGGCCGTGACTCTGTGTAGTGTTCGTTGTACCGGGGACCTCCAATAAACTGAAACTTCTCCAGACTGAGAAGGGAGAAGAGCCATGTGCGCTGGAGCTCTGGGATCGCGGCGATCTCGACTGCAGAACTGGCGGCGCTTACCGGTCGCGTAAAGAAGCGCGATTGATTGCTGACCGCCCAGACTCCAGCATTTGCCAACGCACCACTGATTCCCAGAATTGGATGCTCGACGGCTACCGGCAGATTGATCCAAAAATCCAGGTCGAATAGGAGCGGTGTTGGAAGAAAGCTTTTGCGATCCTCATCTCCCTCCAAAAGTTCGCGACTTGCTTCCGTTTCCCCTACGCCGAGAAGAGGATCGGGCGGCAAAGGGCTTTCATAAAACCAATCGGCTAGATGCTTTGAAGGATCGTCGAGAGCGATCACAGGGATTCCCTGAAAGAGATCCCCACCCTCGCTCAGCGGCGGCAAGTAACCAGCCGCTCGCAAACGCCTTCTATCAAGGTCGGCAATCGCCAAATTCTCCCTCAGAAATCCCCGATCTTCCAAAGCTTCTGCGAGTGCGAGAACCAACCCCTGAGGCGTGCGGAGTCCAAGCCCAGAATTCGTGTATACTTTCATGACTACTTTTCCAGTTGGACCCGGCTGTATGGGTCCATAGGCCTCCTCCCATTCCGCAAGAAGGAGCGGAACCGCGGTTTGGTAATCCAGCTTCTGGGAGTCCTCTTCGCCCACGTAAAGAAAAGCCTCCTCTGAGACGGAAAGTGTGGAGGATAGTGAAACCGGGACCGAAGCAACTGTTAGAGCGCTGCAAAGAACAGCTTTGCCTATCGAAATCACAACACACCGGTAGCAAGCCCAATCAATTCTGTCGATAGCAGGGATTCGAGAACCGATTGTCTTTCACGAAGGCAAGCCCTCCCTTTTAAAAACAATCTCACCCCGCGTGAAGCTTGCAAAGCCTCGGGAAGCGTCCAAGCATAGCCCACCATGTCGCCGAATTCCCGCACCACCCTTTCTCTGTGGATCGGTTTGTGCCTCTTTCTGGGCGGCTGTGCTGATCCTGAAGCTCAGTTCCTTCGAAGCGTCGAAAACGCTCAAACCCTGATCGATCAAGGAAGTTACGAAGAGGCTATTGAAATCCTCAATCAACTGAACCTCGATTTCCCTGACCGCGGGGTTGTTTTATTCGAGATCGGCCGAGCTTACGAGGGCGCGGAAAACGGATTCTTCGCAGCCCTTTTCTACGAGCAGGCTGGACAGACCGATCCGCAATTTGCGGAAGCCCTTTACCCCGCAGCCGTTTTTTTTGTTGCAGAGGGTGAAGCGGAACGGGCACTCCGCGTCCTGAATGAGTATCTCGAGTTGTATCCAGATGACGAAGACGCTTGGCGTTTGTCTGCCGATCTGCTTGCGCAAGCCAATCGATTCCAGTCCGCTCTCAGTGCCCACTTGCGGGCAGAAGGACTAGACGGGCCCTCGCGTAATCCCGAGTTCGCGGCTTCGGTCGGAGAACTTTACTGGGAGGCCGGTAACGCAGCACAAGCTGAAATTTATTTCGAAACCGCACTCGAAGAATCTCCCGAAGATCGTTTCCGCGCCTTAATGGGATTACTACTCGTCACCTACAGCAGCGAAGATTACGAATCGGCAGAAGAAATTCTCAACACTCTCGATGAAGAGTTTCCCGGTGCTGTCGAAGCGAGCCGCGTTGCCGCCGCAAGGGAGCAAATTCTTCTGTGGCGAGCGACTCAGGATGCCCTCGCAGAACAAATCGCTATGCTGGAAAACCGTGCTGATCCAATCTTGGACGAGGCAAATGATTCAACTGATCTTGGAGAAGCTGGGGATCTTTCGGACGAGGCTGGCGAGGCGACCCAGGGAAGAGAATCAGGAGAAGACATGTCTGTCTCTGAGAAAGATGGAGAAGAACTAGTCGGTAACCAGCTTCTCGGAAAATTGTTGGCGATTGATCCGGTTGAAACATTCCTTCCAGAAGTTGATCCGCTTCCTCCTCCTCCGCCGCCACCACCGACAACGGCGGAAAAAGCTTTCGAAGCACGTCAAGCCGGAGTTCTAGAGGAAGCGATCCAGCTCTTTTGGATGGCTGTCCAAGAAGACTCTGAAGACGCAGAGCTTTGGGCAGAATTGTCAGCTACTTACCTGATGGCCAATCAGCCAGAGAATGCAGAGATTACCATTCTGGAAGCCCGGAGACGCGATCCAGATAGCTTGCAGTTCATTCTCTCCTATTTGGACGTCATCCAAAAATCCCGTTCGCGAGCCCGCTTTGTTGAAGAATTGGAGAACGCCTACCAACAGATTCCGAACAGTCCCGACATTGTCCTTTCACTCGCTAGGGTTTACGCCCAACCGGGAGGGAACCAAATGAATGCGGCCTATTTCTACAACGAATTCATCGAAATGGCTCCCGACCACCCAGAGGTTCCGGCCGCCCGCCGCGAGCTCAACGCCCTCCCCTAAACACCCGCATCATGCCGGTGATCGCGAGACACACGATCGACGAGGTGCGTCGACGGGCCAACTTGGTTGAAATTGCCGGACGCTACACAGCGCTGAAGCGAGCGGGTCGGGAATACAAAGGGTTGAGCCCCTTCACCGAGGAGAAAACCCCTTCCTTTTTTGTGAATCCGGAAAAGAACGTCTTCTACTGCTACAGCACCCAAGAGGCAGGAGACGTCTTTGGATTTGTGCAAAGACTCGAGAACCTGAACTTTCAGGAAGCGGTCGAGCACCTTGCTGAAAAAGCTGGAGTGGTGGTGGAATACGAAGCCGGAGGGCCAAGTCGCCGTGAAATGTCGATGCGCAAACAGCTTTTCGAGATCAATGCGCAGGCAGCGGCCTATTTCGCATTGCAATTCTCCGCCAACAACGATGCCGGCAAGGCAATTCGGCATTACTGGTCAGAGGAGCGGCAGTTTCGGCTCGAAACCGCGACCGATGTCGGGATTGGCCTAGCACCTACCGATCCAGAGAGTTTAATCGATGCGCTCCGAAAAAAAGGATTTGCCGAAGAGGTCCTCGATGCGTCGGGACTCTTCTACGACCGCCATGGCCCAAAGGCTCGTTTCTTCCCCCGATTCAGAGGGCGCCTAATGGTACCCGTCCGAGACATTCAGGACCGCGTCATAGGGTTCACCGCAAGGGTAACGCCGCTGCTCCCAAGCGATGATCGCACCGCGGATGCCAAGTATGTGAACTCTCCGGAAACACCTCTTTTCCAAAAACGGCGAATCGTTTTCGGGTTGGACCGAGCTGGATCCGTCGTGAGGGGCAGTGGCCAGTTTCTTCTGATGGAAGGGCAACTGGATGTCATCCGGTGCTGGGAAAACGGTGTCCGAGAGGCAATTGCTTTGCAGGGCACCGCAGCAGGAGAGGAACAGTTCCTTCTCCTCAAACGATTCTCTAACCGGGTAAATGTCCTTTTGGACGGAGACCGAGCTGGACGAGGTGCGGCTTACAAGCTTCTCCCTATCGGTTTCAGAACGGGTGTAGACTTGCAGTTCTCTCCTCTTCCCGAAGGCTCCGACCCCGATGACCTACTCCGCAAAGAAGGCCCTCAAGCTCTAGAAGCCATCCGAGAAAAAACCTATTCACCCATCCAATTCGCCCTGAGTCACGTTGCACCCAATCAAGGTCATATGGATGTATCCGCGAGAACCGCTGCGCTCGAAGAGATCTTCGGCCTTCTCCGGTTGCTTGAGTCAGAAGTGACGAGACGTGACTACCTTGACGAAGTCGCAAAGTATTTTCGAACGGACGCACAAGCAGTATCCAATGATTATGAACGGTTTACGCAAAAAGCGTATACTCCATTGGCCCGCGCAGAAGAAGGAAAGGCTCCCCCCTCTGATCTTCGGTTGACAGGGGACGTGGAGGTGCTACTGTTTCTGGCTTTGCAATTTCCAAATATCCGTGTTTTACTTACGCAAATATCTATCTGTGAATGGATTACAGAAGATTCAAGAGAGGCAAAAATCTTGCGTCGTCTTGCTTCTGAACTGTTCGAAGGCTCTTTCGAGACAATCGAAAGGTTTAAAGATGACTGTGAGGAAGACGAAGAACGAACGGTTATCGCACGACTTCTGGTCCATCCAGAGGAGCTGGAAGCACCAGAAAAACTCGCTCAGGACGCTTTCAACGGACTCGTCCGGAAGTTTGCCACTGCGGAGATTGCCCGTCTTGTAGACATCATCAACTCCCTCCCTGTCGGTGCTTCAGAAATACAAGCTTTGCAAGCCCGCAGGAGAGACCTCAGAAAACTCAGCCAACATCCACCTTCCCTCGCCACCACGCCCGATTAAACCTGATGCCAGCGAAAGCTTCACAAAAAAAGAGCGCTAAAAAAACGGCCGCCACTAAAAAGACTGCCAAAAAAGCGGCTTCGAAAAAAGTAGTCAAAAAAGCGACTGCCAAAAAAGCGGCGACTAAATCGAAAGCGGCCACCAAAGCTATCTCCAAAAAAGCGCCTAGCCCCAAAAAGGCCACGAAGGGCTCGGTCAAAACTACATCCCGAAAAGTAGTAGCAGCCAAAAAAGCGGCTAAAAAGGTCGACCTGGCCAAATCTGCCCGGGAAGCAGAGGTGTCTGCAGCCGTCAAGGAGATGAAAAAGCAAAGCGCCTCCGGCAACATTGATCCGACTGAGAAGGGTGAACTCAATGACCGGATTCGCGAGTTAATCGGCAAGGGAAGAAGCCAAGGTTACCTCACCTACAAGAACTTGAATGAGGGACTTCCGGAAAGCCTGAACAACCCGGAAGAAATCGACAATGTGATCCAAATCCTCGCCAACCTTGAGATCGAAATTCTGGATAACGAGGAAGTTGAGAAGTTTAAGGAGAGGAAAGAAAAGAACGAAACGACTGAGGCCCGCGAATCACAATACGACATTCTTGACGACCCGGTTCGTATGTATCTCAAGCAGATGGGGCAGGTGCCGCTGCTCACCCGCGAAGAGGAAGTTGCCATTTCGAAACGAATTGAGAACGCCGAGCAGAAAGCACAGGAACTTCTTTTCGCTACCGGGCTTTCCAACTCTTTCCAGATTCGTCTTGCCGAGAGGCTCCTTTCCCGGGAAGAGCGATTCGACCAAATCGTGCTGGATAAACGAATCGATAGCCGTGAGAACTATTTCAAAGGCCTACCCAACTGGATCGAGAAAGCGAAGAATTTGGACAACAAGCTCGACCGCTCCTGGGTTGACTCGTTCACCGGAAGCACCCCGGCAAACTGCAAACGTGCCCGCACCCGCTTCAAAAAATATCTGGCCGAGCTAAAACCGTTTCATCGGAAATTCTGCTTCAAACTGAAGGTATTTGAAGAGTTTCTCAAAGACATCGAACCAGCTGTTCGCGAAGCAGAAGATCTGATCGAGAGCATTGAAGTCGCTGAAAGATCTACGATCCGCAGAAAGAAGGCTGTCGATTTCAGCAAGGTAGAAAAACGGCTGGACGAGATCTCAAGAGAGCGCCGAATTGAGGCTCGCGATCTTGTGACCGAGATTTCGGCCGTCCGAAAAGCTGTCCGCGAAGCACACAAAGCGAAAACCGAGATGGTCGAGGCGAACCTCAGACTCGTCATCAGCATAGCGAAAAAATATACCAATCGGGGCCTCTCCTTTCTGGACTTAATTCAGGAAGGCAACATGGGCCTGATGAAAGCCGTTGAGAAATTCGAGTATCGCCGCGGTTACAAGTTTTCGACCTACGCGACGTGGTGGATTCGTCAGGCAATCACGCGGTCAATCGCTGACCAGGCGAGGACTATCCGAATCCCGGTCCATATGATCGAGACTCTGAACAAAGTGCTGCAGATTCAAAAGCTCCTCCTCCAGGACCTTGGGCACGAACCGACTCCTGAGGAAGTGGCTTCAGAAATGAATATGCCCGTAGAAAAGGTGAGCCAAATTCTGAAGATGGCTCAGCAACCCGTCAGTCTTCAAAGCCCGGTCGGGGACTCTGACGATACAAATTTCGGGGATTTCATTGAAGATAAAACGGCGGAGAATCCTTATGACCAGACCGCTTACTCACTCCTCCGCGAGAAAATCGTCGATGTGCTCGACAGTTTGAGCGAGCGGGAGAAAAAGGTCCTATCACTACGCTTTGGATTGGTCGATGGCTACAGCCGCACTCTGGAGGAAGTGGGACGCCAGTTCGAGGTGACCCGAGAGCGGATTCGTCAGATCGAGGCCAAAGCGCTGAGAAAGATGCGGCATCCGACCCGAATCCGTCAGCTCCACGGATTCTTCGATTCCGATCAGGCTCAGGAAGGATCGGGCACGAACGAGTTTATGGTGGGAGCCGAACAAGACGCCCGCGGGCAATGATCCGAAAAGATCGAATCCTGCGGACTCTCCGATCCGGCTCGATTCTACTCGGCCTCTCGGTGATTCTTGCAGGATGTTTCGGACGTGGTGACTCCCCAGAGTCGGCTGAACCTGAACCATTGGGAATCAACTCGGCGGGTTTACAGTTCAATCCAAACGTTAGAATCGGGGAAGTAATCTGGCTCAACGAACGGCAAGACTTTGCCGTCGTGCGAATGGACGCTCCCCGCCCTGCCTTCGAGCCGGCTTTTCTTTTGGCCCTCGATCCTACTGGAACTCAATTGAACGGCGTTCTGATCGGCGGTGGCGAAATTGAAGGTCGTTCCTTCGGAGCACGGGTCGTAGAAGGCTCGATTCCCTTGAACGCGGAAGTGCGTATCCCAGGCCCTGAATGGACCGAGTATCTCTTCAATCGCTACAACCAAGCGGAGAGGCTCCCCCCGCAATAACCCCCCCTGGGCATTCTACGTTGATCCGGGAGCGCCACGTTTGGAGTGATACCGAATCAGCTCCTTCGAAAGTCTAAAAAAAGGAGAAATTTAGCTTGCGAAACCTTCCTTCTTCCTACTTCATGAGAATGAGTCTCACAAATATTCATTTCGAGCTATGCCAAATGTAAACCTAATTACCCGGACGGTTGTTCAAACAGCCAATCTGGGCCACTGCACGAAAATGGGTGCTCGTTATTTCGCTTTGGGAGGGAATACCACCCACCGGGAGGGGGAAGCAGCTTAGTATCAGTTGCCAACCGAAGGCTCTCCGGCGATGGACTCAGGGGTGTGACTGTTGTCGGAGCCTTCTCCCGGGAATCCTCTTTCCGCTCTGCGGAAAGGGGATTTTTTTTTAATCTCCTTCCAAAGCGCTCAGGACAATACCCGGGGTGAGGGTTTCAGGAAGAACGGCAGGCTCGGTCTCTCCAGGGAGGTAGACCACATTGACCGGGACCGCTGCTTTCCCCAGCTCCGCTAACCGCCGAGTGATCGCCGGATCTTCGTTCGTCCAATCCGCAGTTACCAAGGCAACGTTGTTGTCGGCTATAAAGTTGAGAACCTCGCTTGAGGAAAACACCACAGCCTTGTTGACTTGGCAGGTCGCGCACCAGCGGGCGGTGAAATCGACATAGATGATCCGTTCTTCTTCACGCAGTGCTTCAATTTTCTCCGGTGACCACGTCAACCACTCGATCTTACTTTCACGCGGGTAGCCGTAAGCAGCGGCACCCGCAAGGAGAAGGAGAGAGACTACCCATCCAACTCGTTTTGTCGTAGCGCTCTTGTGTGGAGCCCCGTACCTCCCGTAGACCCAGGCAGCCAAGGCCAAAACGGTGAAGGACAACAAAATGCGAAGAAATACGGATCCCTCTACCTGACCTGCTAGCACGTAGATCAGCCAACCCACTGTCGCATACAATGGGAACGCCATTAACTGCTTGAACGATTCCATCCAAGCACCGGGTTTGGGCAGTTTCTTAAGCAGGCTGGGGAAAAGACTGAGCACCAGGTAAGGCGCCGCAAGACCCAGAGCGATGAACGTGAACGTCAGAAACGATTCCAAGGCCGGTAAAGTCAATGCTCCCGCAAGGGCTGTCGCCAAGAACGGGGCCGAACAAGGAGTCGCTACGACAGTCGCAAGCACCCCGGAAAAGAACGACCCGAGAGGACCCTCTCCTTTCTCTGCTCTTGCACCAGCAGCCGCGATTTTAAACCCGACCTCAAAGACTCCACTCAGATTCAAGGCAAACAGCAGGAGAAACGCGGCCATTCCAAAAACAAAAACCGGGCTCTGGAGCTGGAAACCCCAACCAAGTTCGGCACCACTGGCTCGTAAACCAATCAGCACTCCTGCAAGGACCCAAAACGAAACCAGCACTCCCACCGTGAAAAGCAGCCCGTGGCCAACGATCTTGTTCCGATCACTCCCCGCTTTCTCGACAAAGCCCATGATCTTCAGTCCCAGGACAGGAAAGACACAGGGCATCAGATTGAGAATGGCTCCACCAACAAATGCTACAAGAAGCAATCCTCCTAAACCGCTTCCACCACCTGTGGAACCCGTCGTTCCCGTGGCAAGAATCCGGTCTTCCGAGGCTACCGCTAAAACCGAGAGGGCTTTCAAGCCGTCCAGTTCTTCCCATCCGGACTCCTTCACCATCACGAGCTCGGCCGTTTCAGGAATCGCCGAAGCATAGGGAGACTTTTCAAAATTCCCGACTAAACGATTGTCATCGAGAAACCATGAGAACGCTCCACCGGGAGCGATAAACGGATCGACCGGGTATAACTGAAGGCCTTCGATCTCCTCATCGGCCACATCGACTCCCGTAACGACCACTTGAATACGGTCACCCGAATGACGGACCTCTGCTGAGACCTCATCCGCCGGGGCCGGCCACCGCTCAACCGTATCTTCATAGGCCTCTTTCTCCGCCGGATCCACAATTGACTCACTCCCGACAGGAATTGAAAGAGAGAGACTTGCCTTTCCGGGAATACAAATCTCTTCGCACATCAACCAATCCGTTTCGACCTCAACAGGGAAAACGCGACCCACCTCCCAATTCTCAGGAATCGTTAAAGTAGTATACAGTGTGACGGTATCAAAATAGACATAGTCGACGAGGTGAGCGTTGCGATAGGTGACTGGATAGGGCCATTCCAACTCTCCTGCCTCTACCCCGTCTGGAAGCATCCACTCAATGTAGATCGGCAACCCTGTATCCCCTGAGTTTCTCCAATAAGTATGCCATTTCTCGTCTAGGTCATAACGAACGCCGATCGTTATTTCTTGACCGGGAGCGACCTCAGAAAACGGGGTTACGATCTGGGCCGCCACCTGCCCGTCGCGGACTTGCTCACCAACCGCGCCGAATGCCTGTGTGGCGAGCCATGCGAAAAGAAAAGAAATACAGAAAAGCTTCATTGGAATGGGATAAGGTTACGACTGGCGTCGCGACGGGTCAACTCGTGGACAGGCCAACTTCGTGGGGAGTACATATTGGGAGCGGCTACCTTAGCTGCCGACCTGGCTAAGCCGGTCGCAGTCGGGGCGCATGGCTTCGGCGGCTGAAGCCGCCGCTCCTTCTCTCCCACATCATCGCAATCCAGAAAGATTGCCCGGACATCGATTCACTTTCAGTCGAACAAGTTACTTCGCACTGCCGTCACTAGCCAAAAAACCACCTCAATCTGTCGGATTGATTTCAGCGCAAAAATCCGGCGAAATGGCGCAATGGGTGAGAATAAACAGGCGACATGGGGCGGACGGTTTACCGGCGGTCCTTCGGAACGGATGCAAGCATTCAGCGAATCCGTATCCTTTGACGCGGAGTTAGCACCCTTTGACATCGAAGGCAGCCTCGCACATGCCGCGATGCTGGCATCCGTTGGTATCCTCACCGAGGAAGAGAACGAGGCAATCGCGAAAGGCCTCAAAGACATTGGAGATGCAATTGCGCTGGGAGAGTTTGAATGGGATCCCGCTTTGGAAGATGTTCATATGAACATCGAACAGGCTCTTTCTGCCAAAGTTCCGGTAGCGGCAAAACTCCACACTGCGCGAAGCAGGAATGACCAGGTGGCTACGGACGTTAGGCTCTACCTCCGGGCCGCAGCTGACAGTCTCGACAAGTCATTTGCAACTCTACTTCACTCGCTCGTCGACGTATCCGAACAGACGGTCGATCTGCTCCTTCCCGGTTACACCCATCTTCAACGGGGCCAGCCAGTTTCGGCGGCTCACCATTTTCTCGCATACGCCGAAATGTTTGGTCGGGATCGTGAAAGGTTTTCTCTCTTCCGGGAAAGGATCAACGTCCTGCCTCTTGGCTCGGGTGCTCTGGCCGGGACAACTCTTCCGATTGATCGGGCGCATGTTGCAAAAAGTCTCGGTTTCGTGGACGAGGCCGGTTCGCCCCGGCTTTCTGCAAACAGCTTGGATGCGGTGTCCGATCGGGACGCACCTTTGGAGTTCTGCTTCCATGCGTCACTTGCCGGACTCCACCTTTCGCGGATCGCTGAGGATTTGATCCTCTGGAACAGCGCCGAATTCGGCTTTGTCAGCCTCCCGGACGCCTACACCACGGGATCAAGCCTGATGCCTCAGAAGAAAAATCCAGATGCGTTGGAACTGATCCGAGGTAAGGCCGCTCGATTACAAGGCAACCTGGCCACCCTGCAGGCAATGGTGAAAAACCTTCCGCTGACCTACAATCGCGACCTCCAGGAGGATAAGCTTCCGCTCTTTGATTCTTTCCACACGCTACAGGATTGCCTGGAAGTGCTCGCCGACTTGCTTCCGGGCATTCGATTCAACGAGAACAGGTGTGCTGAAGCCGTTGCTGATCCTCTCCTCTTGGCCACCGACCTCGCCGACTTTCTCGTAGAAAAAGGCGTTCCGTTCCGGGCCGCCCATCATCAAGTCGGTAGCCTCGTTGCGTTGTCCGAAAAAATGGAAATCCCCATCCATGAACTTCCGGAAGAAGAAGCACGAAAAGCCGCTGAAGGTTTGACGGATGGATGGCGGGAAGTCTTCGATTTGCAGAGAGCTATGGCCAAACGGTCCGGGGTAGGCATGCCCGGGCCGGAACCGGTGAGAGACCAGATTGAAAGCTGGATCCGAAGGCTAAAGGGCTAGTCGGTTCTTTGAGAGATCTTGTTTTAGTGCACTACTAGATCGATTGAAGAATCTTCAAAGGAACGGCTGCTTCAGCTGCCGACATCGGTTCCCATGATGTCACCTACTCCGGCGACTGAAGTCGCCGCTCCTTACCAAGCGCACAGCTAAGTCAGCTTCGCGATCAGTTCCTTGGATTGCCCTGTAATTTCGAAAATGCTTCGACAGGCCAAGTCTCTTTGCGGGAACACTGGGGAATCCGGTTAAGTTGAATAGTTACCTCGTGTGGCGACAGGTCATTAACCTCCAACATGGACTTTGAGTGTTTCACTAAATCCACCATCACCCCGTTCAGACTACGGTCACCCACCTTTGACGACGAAGCCTTCCTCATATTCGGTGCTATCACAGCCTCGTAGACAAATCCAAACCCATACTCTAGGAGACAATCACGAATAGCCGAGTTTGCGCTATCTAGGAATTTAGAAAAATCCGTCACCCCGCGGCCCCGAAAGACACACGAGAGCAAAGTTGATCGGTGTGTTAGCAGAACATACTGGGAACCTCCTCCGAAAAAACAGGTCGCACCCCAATCTAAAAACTCGTTTGCCGTGGGAGGGAGTACTTGAACGGGACTTTCGTAGATCTTTTTGGCCAGCTTGGTAGTTAAGCGATAGATCATAAACTCATAGAGATGTAACCGTAGGTCTTTTTACAAAATATCCCCAGGTCGGTAGTCTCTCCACGATTTGTCCTTGTCCGACAAATACGAATCTACCTCTGCAGCAAAAGCCTTCACCTGTTCTTTCGCCTGACCGGTGAGATCCGGAGCTTTGGCGATGACTGCCTCGACGGCGACCTGATCCAACGGGAAATCCGGGTCAGAGCCGAGGCGTTTCGCAAAATCATTCTCCGTCTGTTTTCCGGAGCGCAGGTCGTTGACCGTAGCAATCGCATGTCTCTTGATTGCTTCGTGGGCTGATTCGCGTCCCGCGCCCGCGCGAACCGCCTCCATGAGCAACGTGGTGGAGCTGAGGAACGGAAAGTAGGTAGCGTTCTCACGGTCGATCACCGCTGGATAAACCTCCATCTGTCCGAGGACGGTGAGGAACGTCTCGAAGAGCCCATCAATCGCAAAGAAGGCATCCGGTAGCGCTACTCTACGCACTACCGAACAGGAAACATCTCCCTCATGCCATTGGTCGCCTGCGAGTGCGGCAGCCATCGTTTCATAGCCGCGGAGTAGCACAAGAAAGCCGTTCACGCGTTCACAGGAACGGGAATTCATCTTATGCGGCATGGCCGAAGAACCCGTTTGCCCAGGGGCAAAACCCTCAGAGGCGGTTTCGTGACCCGCCATCAAACGCAAACTTCGGGCGAGGTTGGAGGGCGCAGCAGCGACACCCACCAGTGCACTGACCACTTCATGATCTAAACTTCGTGGATAGACCTGGCCTACCGTTTTGAACCTATTCGTAAATCCAAGATGATGAACGAGGCGTTCTTCCAGCTCTTTCACCTTCGCTGAGTTCCCATCAAAAAGAGTCTGAAGATCCAGCTGCGTACCCACCGCACCCTTCAAACCTCGGACCGGATAAGCGTCCGCTACCCTTTCAAAAGAACGGATCGCTACCAGCAATTCCTCGCCATACATCGCCAGCCTTTTCCCGAAAGTAGTCGGCTGGGCAGGCACGTTATGAGTGCGCCCTGGGAAAACGAGGTCTGAAAACTCTACGGCCCGTTGCTGAATCCGGGCGAGGGTCGTACAGGCTTTCTTCCTGACCACTTCCAGGGATTGGGCTACTTGGAGCTGTTCAACATTCTCCGTTAGATCCCGGCTGGTCATCCCACGGTGGATTTCTTCAAATCCAGCGAGCGCACAAAACTCCTCGATCCTTGCCTTCACATCATGACGGGTCTCGACTTCGCGCCTCTTGATGGAATCGAGGTCTACCTGTTCAACCACCGCTTCGTAGGCTTCGATGGCTCCCTCGGATACCGGAAGCCCAAGATCTTTCTGGGCCCGCAGCACTGCTACCCAAAGCTGTCTTTCAAAAATAACTTTACCTGCAGGCGACCAGATCTCCCTCATCGCGGGTGACGCATATCGTTCGGCTAATATATTTGGAATCATGGGGAGAATATCGGTGAAAGAAACCCGAGACTACGCAAGGAATGTGAACTTCCAAGACCTAACCGTGACGACTACCGAGAGGGACAAGCTCCCAGCCTACGCCGAGGTTTCAGCGGACAGGCCGTCTCGGCCGCATAGAAAAACCACTTCGAGATCTAATCAAGATACTCCGATATGCCTACTGACCCACGGACGGGTCGGAGCCCGTCCCTCCCTTATCATGCAAACTATGCTCCCCGAAAAAACCCAATCGATTTGGAGGGACCACGGCCTCGTGGTCCGGGGCACATTTGTAGTTGAAACCCGTCACTAATACACCACCCAGAGGACAGAACCCGTCCCTCCCAGACATTTCTCACGCTGCCACCCCTACCCCTTTCCCGCCGGAGCCAAGCAACGAACCGCAAGCTCGCGGAAGACACCCTCATGATCGGCTGGCCGATTCACGAGTTCGCGAAAAGCGCCAACAAAGGCTGTTTGAAAGTCAAAGAGTTTCCGAAGAGGAACCCGCCGGGCCGCTTCGGCGAGATTTCCGAGATAAAATGGGTTTTGGGCGAAAACGTTGACCGGATTCTTCTGACCGGTTGGACCATACCAAGGCTCCACCCGATCTGCTACCTCCTTCAGCGATGCCGCATCAATCCGCCTTCCGCTGAGCCGCACTTCTCCACTATCTACCAACACCTTTAGCTGAATCATAAGCCGGTTTCGATTGAGTAGGTTAGTGAGGAGAGGCCGCCCCTCTTTCTGGGAAAAGAAGTGACGCCGAATGGCTTCGAGTGCATGCCCAAGATCTCCCTGAAAAAACCGATCGGCAGCTTCAAAAAACTCCGCTTCGCCAAACTCGGGAACCTCTTCAGCCACCTGAGTTTCCGTGATCCTGTTCTCTCCGTCAGGCAAGGCGGTGATCAACTTCCGGATTTCTTCTGCTCCCATCCGAATCTCTCCGTTCAGTTTGGCCCGTAGAATCTCCAAAGCCATCCGCGAGATCGTTACATCGGCCATTTTGCATTCGGACTCAATGACCTGTTGAAAGGCAGCCGGACCTGCTTTCCTCGCATCAATTCCTTCAAACCCTGATTGGGACGAAGCCCACTTAAAAAACGTCCGTCGACGATCAACCGGAGCACCCGACACCAACACTCTGCCACTTTCGGGAGTCAGGTTTTCCAGCAACTCCTTCAGTCTTTCCACTTCACTCTTAGCTCCCGCACTTTGGCCGAGTCGCCCTTCCCCAAGAAAGGAGAGATTGCGAAGCCAGACCGTCTTTGCCCCGCCCCCGAAAAGGGAATCCATCTGAACCGCTTCGGTAAACCTCGAGATGAGAGCCGACACCTCATCCACGGTTTGGACTCTCCCATCCAAAATCTCTACAGAATACTCGTCTACAGCCGCCTCTTTCCAAGGTCCAAAAATTTCACCCGCCCGTCGGTCCACGAGAAACTCATCATCCCCCAGGATGAGGCAAAGTGATTCCGTCATGAGCCCTTGCAGAGAAGGTCGGTTGCGGCAGAAAGAATATCCTCTAGTGCAGCGAGGCGACCCTTTCCCTCGTAACCGCAGGCCAACATTCCTTCGCCTGGTTCAACAAACGAGTGCCCGCGCTCTTCGAGGGTCTTTAGGTTTTTCTGCGTAGCGGGATGAGCGAGCATTTTTCCATTCATGGCCGGCGCAATCAGGACGGGTGCCTCGGTTGCCAAATAGAGCGAAGTAAGAAGATCCGGAGCCAAACCGTTCGCGAAACAGGCAAGAGTGTGAGCGGTTGCCGGTGCAACCAACAGCAGATCCGCGTTGTCGGCCAGCTCAATGTGGCCCGGCTGCCATTCTTCCTCCTCACGCCAGAGATCTACCGCGACAGGATTTCGGGAAAGGGTTTTAAGGGTCAAAGGAGCAATCAATCGGGTAGCTTCTTCGGTCATCACCGGGAAAACGGACGCACCCCGCTGGGTCAACTGGCTTGCGATGTCTGCAGCGCGATACGCAGCAATGCTTCCGGTTACGCCGAGCACAACCGTCTTATCGCCCAGCGAAGGGAGTGAGTCTGGCTTCTCTGCTGACATCTTGACGGAAATGGTAGGGTGAGGAAGGCGGCAGGATCAACGCGCATTGTGCCCAATTTGCGTTTTTCCGGAAAACCAATTTCGCTTTTCAAATGCGAACGGCTTTCCTAGCGATCTGCGGCGGTGTTCTAGTCGCTATCCTCGTCTCATTTTTCACTACCCGAACTATGAACACTGAATCCTGCGAAGACGGAGCTTGTGGGCTCCCTACTGGCAACTCTGCTGAAGGGCGGGGAGCCCTAGTTAACCTTACTGAAGCGCAATGGAAAGAGATTCTGACGCCAGAGCAATTTTACGTAATGAGGGAGGACGGCACTGAACGCCCCTTCCGCAACGAATACTGGGATGAAAAGAGGCCAGGTATCTTTGTCTGTCCAGCGACCGAGGTGCCTCTTTTCTCAAGCGAAGACAAATACGACTCAGGCACTGGCTGGCCAAGCTTCACCAAACCCATCTCCCCCGATGTAGTTGGAGAGGAACTAGATTCCTCCTACGGAATGCGTCGTACCGAGACCGTCAACGTCGCCTGCGGGAGCCACCTCGGGCATGTGTTTGAAGACGGTCCCCCTCCCACTGGCCTCCGCTACTGCATGAACTCAACAGCGCTGAAGTTCATTCCTGCAGAGTCAGCCGAGGCAATCCCGGAGCTCATCGAGAAACAAAAGCTAGTCGCGGAGAAACGAATTGCTGAACTGCAGGCTATGAGCGAGTCTGGATCGTAGGCTCGGAAGAGCTCCTTCAGCGCAGGTCTCTTGGAGCGGCTGCTTTCGCTGCCGAGAGTAGCCGAGGGACCGAACTGACGGCAGCTAAAACAGCCGCTCCCGTTCTCTGCAGATTGCACGGTCACAAGGACTCTGAGACCTCTATCTCCGCACGCTTCCGCCTTGCGTCTACAATCGATCAAGGGCACTACAAAAGCCCAAAACACCGATCCTTTTCTTTCCACCCATTCCATGTTCATCCCGCGCCCATCCCGCGAAGAGTTCCGCAAACTCACCAGCCAAGGAAACCTGATTCCTGTCCTAGCTGACTTCTTTGCCGATTGGGAGACTCCTGTTTCCGTCTACGCGAAGCTATCGGGTTCGAAGCCAGCTTTTCTGCTCGAGTCAGTAGAAGGGGGGGAGAACGCGAGTCGCTACTGTTTTATCGGATGTAATCCTCGCAAGATTTTCGAATCCAAGGAAGAGACCACGATAATTCGGGAAAGAGATGGCTCCGAACGGACGATTCCCACGCCGAAAGATCCACTTTCTTTGATCGAAGAAGAAATCGCTCGCTTCGATCCGGTTGTGCTGGAGGGGCTTCCACCGTTTGTTGGAGGAGCGGTCGGGTTCCTCTCCTACGAGTACATCCACAGGATCGAACCCACAGTTCCGAGGGCTGAGGAAGACGTTCTCGGAACTCCAGTGAGCTATTACGCGATGATCGACTCCCTGGTCATCTTTGACCGTGCTCACCAAAAACTCCAGCTCTGCGCTTCCGTTATTGTCGGGGAAAACGAGGATCCCGATTCTGCCTACGATCGAGCCTTGGGAGAGATTAGGGCGATGGCTACCCTACTGGAAGCACCTGCTCCCAAGGCCCTCCGCTCCGTTCCCGATAAAACCGATATTCCGGTTCCAAAGGGGAATTTCGAGCAAGCAACCTTTGAACAAGCCGTGTCTGACTGCCGGGAATACGTGCATGCGGGTGATGTGGTTCAAGTCGTTCTCTCTCAGCGCTTTGAGAAGAAGTACCAGCACACGCCCATCGACCTCTATCGGACCTTGCGCACGATTAACCCCTCTCCGTACATGTTTATCCTCGAAACGGAGAATTTTGCCCTGGTAGGTGCTTCTCCAGAGGTGCATGTGCGACTCACAGGAGATCGAGTCGAGATTCGGCCCATCGCGGGAACCCGACCCAGGGGCAAAAGCTCTGAGGAGGATATGCAAATGGAGGAAGACCTCTTGGCCGACCCGAAAGAGCGGGCAGAGCATCTGATGCTTGTCGACCTGGCGCGCAACGACATAGGTCGCGTCTGCAAGGCAGGCTCGGTCCACGTCCCGGATTTCATGACCATTGAGCGCTACTCCCACGTCATGCACATCGTTTCGCAGGTAGAGGGGAGGATCTCTCCGGATCGCACCGCCTTTGATCTTCTGCGAGCTACCTTCCCTGCCGGAACGGTGAGCGGAGCGCCCAAGGTGCGGGCGATGCAGATTATCGCTGAGAAGGAGAAGACCACGCGAGGCCCTTATTCAGGCGCCCTCGGCTACTTTTCTTACGACGGGAACCACGACTCCTGTATAGCCATTCGGTCTGCTCTGATTCAGTCTGGGAAGGTTTTCGTCCAATCCGGGGCGGGTCTCGTGGCCGATTCGGTGCCCAAAACCGAATTTGAAGAAACCATAAATAAAGCACGTGGCCTCTTGAAAGCCGTGGAGATTTCGGAAATAGTGCACGATGAAAGCGAATCTCCTCCAGCCGAAGAACCGATTCACGACTAATTTCCCAATGCCACCATCTTCGAAAAAACGAGCTTCTAACTCCGACAAGGAAGATCGCGGTGACTTTCAGGTCCGGAGGTCTGTGGAGACCTATGAGGACAAGGTGGAAGACGTCAGGGATTTGCCGTCGTCGGAAAAGAGCGCCCTCAAGCTCTATCTACAGGAAATCGGGCGCACCCCTCTGCTAACTCCCGAGGAAGAAGTAACGCTCGCTCGCAGAATCCAAAAGGGAGACGAAGAAGCCCGGAACCACATGGTCCAGGCCAACCTTCGCCTAGTCGTCAAAATTGCCCACGACTACAATAATTTTGGGCTCCCGCTTCTCGACCTCATCAGCGAGGGGAACATTGGTTTGGTCAAGGCCGTGGAACGGTTTGATCCAGATAAAGGTGGGAAGTTGAGCACCTACGCAGCGTGGTGGATCAAGCAGTCGATCAAGCGGGCACTGGCGAATCAGAGTAAAACCATCCGCCTCCCCGTCCATCTGGTGGACCGTATTGCAAAGATGCGGAAGATTACCGCTGCTCTCGCTGATGAATTCGGACGTGAGCCCAACGACGACGAAATCGCCGCGGAGATGGGTATCCCTGTCAACAAAGTGGCCCACCTCAAAACCGTGAGCGTCCGGCCCACCTCTCTCGACGCGCCGATCGGCGACGATGAAAACACGAGCTTTGGACAGTTGGTCGGTGACGAAAATGCCATCAACCCATTCGACAACCTGCGCACCAAATCGCAGATGATCGACCTGGATGAAATTCTCGATGATTTGGAAGATCGCGAGGCCCAGATCATCCGCCTACGTTTTGGGATTGGAAACGAGGGTCCTCTTACTTTGGAAGAGGTTGGTGAGAAGTTTGAGATTACCCGCGAGCGGGTACGTCAGCTCCAGAACATTGCGATCAGCAAAATGCGCCGTAACATGATGGGCCGCGAACGCCAGCGCTCCGCCGAAGAGATCCAAGAGGAGACTCTCGAGAAAAAACGGATGCAGGTGCTTCACGAGTTCTACGAGAAAACGATGTCGCAGCAGGAGCAGTGAGCGAAGCGAGCGCGTCTGACCCTCCCTCATTTCTGCGCGAGCTCCTCGACGCTCGTTCTCCATCCGGCTACGAGCAGGAGATCCAAGCGGTAGTCGACCGGACGATGGGTCCGATTTCCGAGACCTACCGGAAGGATACCATCGGCAACCGAATGGCCTCCATCGGGGACGGTAACGATCCCACCCTAATGCTGGCCGGGCATATGGATGAGCTTGGGATGATCGTCAGCTACGTTGACGACAAGGGTTTCGTTTATTTTCAGCCAGTAGGAGGCCATGACCGCATCATGATCCCAGGCAGGAGGGTCACGATCATCGCCAAAGCGGGAGACGTGAGAGGAGTCACTGGCAAGCGCGCCATCCATTTAATGACTCCAGAAGACCGAAAGAAGATTCCGCAAATTCACGAAATGTGGATCGATATCGGAGCCACATCTAAAGAGGAGGCATTGGAGAGGATTTCACTCGGGGACCCGATCGTATATACCCATGGTTTTGAACCGCTTCATGGGTCGGTCGGAATCGCACGCGGGTTCGACAACAAATCGGGGTGCTACGTAGTCAATGAAGTCGTTAGGCGTCTGGCTGAAACTAAGTCTGACCTGCAGGCGAACGTCGTTGCAGTCTCGACTAGCCAGGAAGAGATCGGAACACGCGGCGCAATCCCTTCGGCCTTCTCGGTCAACCCTCACTTCGGCATCGCTGTTGATGTCGGCCATGCGACCGACCATCCCGACTGCGATGCGCGAAAGGTGGGTAAGTTTACACTGGGTGGCGGACCAATCGTTTACCGCGGGGCAAATATAAATCCGGTTGTTTTCGAAAAGCTTCTTGCCGCTGCGGAGTCCGCCAATATCCCGGTTCAAGTCAAGGCCGAGGCTGGGCCGACCCCTACGGACGCGCGAGCGTTGCAAATGGCACGCGCGGGAGTGGCCACTGGTTTGGTAGCCATTCCGCTTCGCTACATGCACACTCCGAGCGAAGTCGTTGATCTCAACGACGTCGAAGCCTGCGTAGAATTGATCCGCCATTTTGCATTGTCTCTTGAGGCGGGGGGACGCGGAGACTGGTAGTCAAATACGGGAGGGACAAGCTCCGTCTTGTCCGAGAAAGCTCCTGCAGAAGAACTCCACCCATGGACTCAGCAAGATATGCAAACCTGCCTACCTACCCACGGACGAGGCGGAGCTCGTCCCTCCCTTAAATCACCAGATAGAACTCGACCTTCCGTCTCTCTCAAAGCCACATTAGGCCCATGAACAGCATGACCGGATATGGAAGCGGCGCCGCTTCCAACGAGACACATTTCCTCGAGGTGGAAATCCATTCCGTCAATCAAAGAGGGTTGGTTGTCGCCGTTCATGCCCCCCGCGAATGGGGCGGGCTTGAAACCGAAATCTCCACCTTCCTTCGTCCGAAAGTAGCTCGGGGCAAGATATCGGTACAGTTGCGGATTGGCCGCGAAAGTGGTGATAAGGAAGAAGAACCCGCTGATTGGTCTGAGGTGGATCGCCGAGTAGCCACCCTGAAGAAGGCACTCGATCGTTTTGGCTCAGATTCTCCGATTTCTGCCGAAGTCCTTTACCGAATCCTCTCCGATTGCGAGCGCGACGCTACAGCCCCTTCCTGGGAAGAGGTAAAAGAGATTGCCTACGAGGCTTTGGATTCAGCTCTCGAAGGGTTTTTACAAATGCGCTCTGAGGAAGGTGCTCGGCTTTTGGAGGAATTTATCAATCGCACAACTCTTCTCCGCGAGATCTTACAGACCATCAAAGAGCTCGACGAGAACAGGATTCCTCAACACAAAGACGCTCTTCTGGCTCGATTGCAGCAAATGGATCTACCGCTGGATTCTTCGGATGAACGGGTTGCCAAGGAGGTTGCTTTTCTTGCCGATCGCAGCGACGTGACCGAGGAGCTTACCCGGATCGACAGTCACCTCACCGCTCTGGAGGAGTCCTTCTCTTCAAATGACCCAATTGGACGAAAGCTGGAATTCATCTTGCAGGAACTACACCGGGAGTGGAACACCATCGGCTCCAAGGCGAGCCTTGCGGAAATCTCAGCGAAGGTGATCGAGGCCAAGCAGGAACTGGAAAAACTCCGGGAGCAGGCCGCCAACGTGGAGTGAGGATCGACCTATTCTGTAGGAGAGGGTTTATCCCTCGACCGTTCGGTCATCGGTTGAGGACTCGTATCGAGGCATAAAGCCTCTTCCTACGGAAACGTATTTTTCGGCTAGGTCCGGAATTTTACTTTCCGCTGGTCAGGGGTAAACGGACGCCCTACGTTCTCCGAAATGCCTGAGTTCTCTCTCGTTGATGCGCTTCAGCTTTTTCTGATCCTCCTGGCCAGCCTTTCGGTTCACGAATGGGCGCATGCATGGACCGCGGAGAAACTCGGAGACTCGACTGCGCGAATGATGGGGAGGGTTACCTTCAATCCCATCCCGCACATCGACCCTATTGGAACGATTATTGTGCCCGCTTTTTTTCTTCTATTTTCCGGAGGGGGAGCTTTCTTCGCCTGGGCGAAACCAGTCCCCGTAAATTCATCCAATTTCCGCAATCCAAAGAGAGACGATATCCTGGTTGCGATGGCAGGCCCCGCATCCAACTTCGTGATCGCTCTGGTAGTAGCTGTGGCCTTCGGAATCGCAGCAAGGTTCACCGATCCCGCAAACATTTATCCGCTCGCCAGTCAGATTATCCTGATCAACGCGCTCCTCATGGTCTTCAATCTGATCCCCGTGCCACCACTCGACGGATCGCATGTGCTCCGGCACTTAGTGGGAATGCGAGATGAGACCTACATAAAGTTTTCCCAATATGGATTCTTTATTCTCATTGCTCTTCTCTTCCTCACTCCAGCCCACCATATCCTTTGGGCAGGGATCCTCTCTGTCGCACACGTTGCCCTGAGTTTAATGCAGGCAATCGCCGGGTAAGGGAAAGCAGGCAGTTTGCCGAATGGATCCAGGTTCAGAATGCGGACTCCGGAAAACCCTATGACCGGTCTCACACCGAATTTAGGAAGGTTTCATTGGATGAACTCGGCGTAGATAAATCCTCCGGACATCACCACGAAGAAGACAATCCCCAGCCAGCTCAACGTCTTCAGTAGCACCCCGGGCCGGTATCTTTCAGGAACGTTGTCGCCAGACATCACCCAAAAGTTAATCGCTGCCAAGACCGGTGTCGTCAGAAACGAGATGATCGCCGCAAACCCCAACAACTGGAGAAGGTTCTGCACGAAAAGTAGTAGAATGGTCGAGGACCCTCCGACGACGGCCAGAATCCAAATACGCTGCAGAACCGTAAAATTGGGGCGCAAAGAAGGCTCTATCAAGACCGTGCATGCGGATAGCGCCCTCGGATAGCCGTCAATGCAAGTCAACGATGTGCTGAGCATCGTTATAAATGCTGCCGAAAGGATCAGGTAAAATGACCACTGTCCGATATTGTCCGAGTACAACTCTACCAGTTGGCGAGAGAAAACAATTCCGCTGGATGAAAACGTCTCTCCGCTTCCATACATCACCAACGCGCCCAACCCAAGGAAGACCACAGCCAGAACCACCGCCACTCCATACCCCAAGTGGAAATCGATCATCGTCTCACGAACCGTCGCGGTATGCCCGGTCTGCTTCTCCCGCGAGAACATCCATAGGGAAGACCAGGCCGACAAATCGAGCGGCGCAGGCATCCACCCCATAAACATGATCAGAAAACCGAAAGAGGCCCATGTCCATGGAGAAGCGGACTCGAATCCCGCCGGTGCGACCGGCCCCTCACGCAGAGCGAGAAAAAGTGCCACCAAGGTAGAAATCGAGAGGACAATAATCACTACCTTCGCAGCCGCATCCAGCAGTTGATACCGTCCGATGACGATGAAAATCCCGCACCCTACCATGATGATTACCGTCAGGTCGGGAAGTTCCAGCTGAACCAAGCCAAAGCCTCCTAGTAGAGCGGCCGTAAGCATCGAAACACCCGCGACATTGATCATCCCGGTGAGAACGTTGATCACCAGAAAGACGTAAACAAAGAAGATCCCTTTCCTTTTGTAGCCATCCAGCAACGACTCACCCGAGGCGGCCGCATACAATTGGCCGTAGAGGAAAAACGGATACTTGAACAAGTTCGCTACGAGAAGTAAACCAACGAGTTGCCAGCCAAAGTTTGCGCCGGCCCGCGTTGACCACACCAAATGGGACCCACCAATCGCTGCACAGGCTACAAGGATACCCGGTCCGATCGCCTTTAAGAGGTTCTTCGAGGAGGATTCGGTCATGAAAAACCCAAAGTCTCTCCAAGATTTCGGTAAAAACGCAAGCTTCCCGGGAGGGACGGGCTCTGTTCCGTTCAGAAGCGGATTATAGATTAAAACACCGTTCGTGATTCTGATACACACGCTCTTGTAGAGATGCTGCGGACGAGCCAGCCTGTCCGCCATAGCTTTAGCGAAGGCCGGTAGCTCGTCTCTCCCGTTATGAGAATCGCTTTACCAGAACTCTCGTATACTGTTCGAATCTATGCCTCCAGAAGATCTTCCAGACCGTAGAAGGCCTATCCATCTACCCAATCTCGAAAAAGGGAATCGTTCCACTATTCAATTCGTGACCGTTTGTACAAAAGACAGACAGTCCATTCTAACAGAAACCTCCGCCCACCATGCCCTAAGGAATCTCTGGCAAGACAGGTCTGTCTTCAGGGTAGGCCGATACGTTCTCATGCCAGATCACATTCATCTTTTTTGCCAACCAACAAGATTTCCTGCAGAACCGCTCAGCAAATGGATTCGTTTCTGGAAATCTCGCTTTTCGGCGACTTGGAAAAACCGACCGCAAGGCCCCATATGGCAAAGGGACTTTTGGGACCGAGAACTTCGTAGTGGCGAGAGTTACACCGCCAAATGGAAGTATGTTGTCGAAAACCCTGTCCGAGCGGGATTGGTTGACCATTCAGAGGACTGGCCCTTCCAAGGCGAAATCCACCAATTACCGTGGCGCGATTAACCAGGGAGGGACGGGCTCCGTTCCGTCCGTAAGCGGGTCATAGATTAAAACACCTTTCGTGATTCTGATACACACGCTTTTGTAGAGATGCTAAGGACGAGGCAGAGCCCGTCCCTCCCGTTACCCTCACGTCCCGAAAAGCCGGTCTCCAAAATCTCCAAGGCCTGGGCGGATGTAGCTGTTCTCGTCCAAGCCACGGTCCACTGCTGCCGTTACAATCTCTACGTCTGGATGCTCCGCCTGAACCGTTTTTACTCCTTCAGGTGATGCGAGAATCGAGACCAAGATTAAACGGGCAACGCCCTTATCCTTTAAAACACTAAGAGCCGCACAAGCGGATCCGCCCGATGCGAGCATCGGATCGATTACAAACGTCCACGAACCCTCCATGACCGGCAGCTTGCAATAATACTCGCAAGCTCGGGCCGTTGATTTCTCTCGTTCGAGACCAATGTAACCCACACTAGAATCCGGAAAGAGCTTGAGAAACGACGAGAGCATACCGAGCCCAGCCCGTAGGATGGGAACAACTACTACGGGTGCGTACAGCGCTTTCACCTCGGTCGCTTCAAGCGGAGTCTCAATGCTATGTTCTACCAAAGGAAGTGTGCGCGAAGCTTCTAAAGCCAACGCCAGAGATATGCGGTCACAAAGAACCCGGTAAGACTCTTTTCCCGTCTCCCGATCCCTCAATTTGCCGAGTAGGTCCTCTACCAGCGGATGATTCAGACAAATCACCTCGCTCATAGAATCCCTTTTTCTACTTTCCTACGAAGCGCCTCCTCAATCCGGACCAACTGGGCATCATGGCCTCCAACGAACCCCGGCATTCTTGCCAGCCAATCGTATATCGTCTCCGCCTGCTCCGGCGGCAGGATTGGAGGTTGAGCGGAAACGATTCCGAAGGCCTCGACAATACGACCCGCGATATCAGCAAGCATAGCCCTTGTTCTCCGACCGCTGAGGCCACTCTCTAGATAATCTTCCGGCCCCTCATTCTCCTCCGGCCGAAACGCATTCTGGTAGATGTGCATGGAGTCGAGCAGAACGACCTCGGTCCTCGGATAGTAACTCACCATTAGATTCCACGGATGTAGCTCCTGATCACCCTTTGCCCGAAAGTCGGATCGAATCACCACCGAAGGAACATCCGCAAACTTCGCGAACATGAACTCCACGACCGTCCCGGAATCCAGCTCAGAACCGTCAAAGTGGAAGAGGGCCAGATCACAATCGAGAAGACAAAGGATGTCGTTGTCCCGTATGCTGTGCGCCGAAGTTTCTCTCTGCTCGAGATTTTGGGGAAGAACCGGCAGGAGACTCTTACCCGACTCTTCATAGATCGCCTCTGCAAGAAACGCATTCCCAGCAAGGTGCTTGGAGTCAAAAAGGTCTCCAGCAAAGTAAAAGGTGCTTTTTTTCATCTGGGTAACTGCATGAATTCGCGTTCGGGTTCCAATCCTATCGTCTCGTTGAAATCAAATGCTCCTGCTCGCACTGCCACCGCAGATCCTGCCTGCAACTCCTGTTTCAGAACCCCGTCAATTCGAGCAATTAAGTCTTCCCTTCCAGGTCGAAAGAGAAACCTGTCGCTCACTAATTCGTTTCTGACCTGCCTCAATAATTCGTTCCGCGGGATCCTTCCGCTCATTAAAGCTTGGGCGTGTCGGAAGTAGTCCAGACTACCCGGATCCTCGCTCTCAAGACCCAGAAGCAGTTCCAGGATTTTCTGACTGTTGGGGTACACCTCTAATCCGCGCAAAAGCACGGTGCTCCCGGTGTCCTTCAAGCCCAATTTCAAAAAGCCCTCCCCTATTGTTCCGAAGACCGCTTCGTCAGTTCCATCCGAAAGGAGAAACTCTTGCAAAAATAGTTGCGATACGTCCGATTCGCCAATGGCCTCATGGGCCATCGCCTTAATCCCGGAAACGCGTAATGGATACTCGGCTACTTCTTCTTCCGAGAGAGAATCCAAGAGCATTAGTGCATTACCGGACTGGCCCGAGAGACAGAGAACCAAACAGCCAACTACAACATGCTGTGTTTCCAATACTCCAATTCTTTGTGCCTTATCCAAAGTCGGTATCACGAGGTCAGGTCTTTCCGCATCACTGGCAAACTGCAAAATCCGGAACACCGCTTCCTCGGACCCAAACTTGGAAAGGATGCTGTTCGCCGCTTCTTCTACTTCTTCATCCCGGCCCAAGCCGTCGAGAGCGTAGAGACGGTAAACTGCTGTCGAAAGAGAGTCAGGATTCAGCACTCCTCGGAACCCACTGTAACTCAGGAGATCTTCCCACATCCCTTCTTTACTGAGGAAACGGAAGTAATGCTCTGCATGCTTATCGCTTTTCGGAAAAAGTTCGGCACCCCGCGAGTATATGGAGCCTGCACGCCCCGACATTCCGAGATTTTCGAAAATACTCCCCATCAAGAGCAACCCGCTGGGATTACCCAACAGCTGAGCTCTCGAAAGCCTTCGAATGGCGTCATCGTATCTCCCCAACTGTGATTCGGCTAGGGCAGCATCCAGCTGGAGAATTCCCCTTGCCCCCGGATCCTCAATTTCTCCCAGAAGACGATCTGCTAACTGGACCCGTTCTTCGTCCCTTTCTTCGATCTGCAACAGAAACAAAAGAGGTCGCAGATAGCCCACCTCATAAAACCGGGGATCCCGGTCTCCATACCGTAACCCTTTTTGAAGGGCTTCGATCGCAAGGCGGTTATCCTTCAATCCATCCCGAAAGAGTCGCGCCACCAGCAATCGCGCTTCTATATTGGCCGGCGAGCGGGCCAAACCAGCCCTCAGGTGATGAAAACCGGTCCGCGCATTGCCGTCCCGAATCTCTTCGATCCCTCTCTCAATAAAAAACTCCCCCATTTCTTGGCGGTGTCCATCCAGCCGTAGAGGCAGGATGAGCATCTTCCAGTAGGAGACCTCTTCATAGTCCCGGTGATGCTTGAAGTAGTAGTATAAAGCCCCGCCGCAAACAAACCAACCCATGACCGCAAGGACGCACAAAAAAACAAACACCCGCTTCCAATAGAACCGAATTTGAACGAGGGGTTTTTTGCCCTGGCGCTTGACCTTCTCCTTACGAGCCAGTCCGAAAAGGATGTTTCCCTTTTCGAGCCGCTGCCGACTGCTTGGAGATGGATCGTCTAACTCCTCGTCTTCCCAATCTTCCCCCTTGTCGCTCATAGGTCTGGTCTACTGGATAAGGAACTCTCTTACCCAGACTTCACGGCCTCAAGGACCCGTGACGCCTCCTGCACATCCTTATCACCCCTGCCACTCAAATTCGCACAGAGGATCTGGTCCTTGCCCATTTCAGGAGCGCGGCTAATTGCGTAGGCGAGCCCGTGGGCCGTTTCAAGCGCTGGGATAATCCCTTCTTTTTCACTGAGGAGTTGGAAGGCATTGAGACAGTCCGCATCACTGGCACTCGCGTAGTCCGTCCGTCCGAGGGAGCGGTAGTATGCATGCTCGGGACCAACCGCTGCATAATCGAGACCGGCCGAGACCGAATGTGTCTTCTCGATCTGTCCATCTTCGTCCTGGAGAAGCCAGGTCTTGCACCCTTGGAGCACTCCCAGACGGCCGCCGGAAAAACGTGCTGCATGTTCCCCAGGCGCAATCTTGCGACCACCAGCCTCGACCCCTACAAGGCGAACCGTTTCGTCCTGAAGAAAAGCATGAAAAAAGCCGATGGCGTTACTACCACCGCCCACGCAGGCCGACATCTCATCGGGAAGCCGCCCGGTCTGCTCGAGGATTTGACTCCTTGTTTCCGCGCCAATCACCCGGTGAAAGTCCCGGACCATCATCGGATAGGGGTGAGCTCCCAGGGCTGAACCCAGAATGTAATGAGTGTCTCGCGAATTGGTCACCCAGTCACGCATTGCCTCATTCACCGCGTCTTTCAGAGTCCGCTGCCCAGCATCGACTCCACGGACCTCAGCACCGCACAGTTTCATCCGGTATACGTTGAGGGCCTGGCGACGCATATCCTCCTCTCCCATGTAGATCACGCAGTCCAAACCAAAACGCGCGCATCCCGCGGCGGTGGCTATCCCGTGTTGCCCTGCACCGGTTTCCGCAATTACGCGCGTCTTGCCCATCCGACGCGCCAGCAAAAGTTGACCCACCACATTATTGATCTTGTGGGCACCGGTATGGAGAAGATCCTCCCGCTTCAAGTAGATGCGGGCGCCGCCCAAATAGGAAGTCAGCCGCTCTGCGAAGTAGAGGGGAGTTGGTCTCCCGGCGAACTCTCTCAACTCACGATCCAAATCGTCATGAAACACCGGATCAGCCATCGCTTCCGCATAGGCATCCTTCAACTCTTCCAGAGGCGTGACCAACGTTTCGGGAACGTAGGACCCTCCAAACTCTCCAAAGTGACCAGAGGCATCGGGCACATCCTGTGGATCGGGAAGGACTTCAGGTTCAGAGAGGCTGGCCGTGGATTCAGACATTTTCATTCCGCAGTTTCGTGAGTTTTGCTGCCCGGTCAACCCGGTAGACCGCGGGCTTAGTTCGGCAGGCTCACTACAAGGCCGGCAAGCCGGGCGTTTCTGAAAAACAGAGCCGCGATTTAGTTTACTACCGGATCCCTAAGAAAGACCAAACGAAAGGGCCCGGTGAAAACCCCTAAACACCGGGCCAAAACAAGGGATTCAAGTCCCTGATACTCAATCCTGCACGATTGATTGAGAGCTTGAAAGCATCGGCCATGCCAATTCTTTCAGTAGATAGCCTTTTCACGAAGAAGCGGAAAGGTCGTTTTTCGGTGCCAGCCGGGAGGGACAAGCTCCGCCTTGTCCGCGAAAGAACCTGCAGAAGAACCCCACTCATAGGCGTAGCAAGATAGGCCACCTGACTAACAACCCCCGGACGGGGCGGAGCCCATCCCTCCCAAAAGGTTCTAGCAACGAAAAACTCTGACTACCGTAGGAATAAGCGGGAGGGACAAGCTCCGCCTTGTCCGTGCCGTTTGCAAAGAAGAGCGCCCACTGAACTATGACAGGCATATCGATCAACGCACCCACGGTCCGAGCGGAGTCGGACCCTCCCAAAATCCCTCAAGGCACTCTTCTCCCGCACAGCTACGGAATGCTAGGATGAATTTTCACCGCAGGCGATGAGAATCGTACCCTTCCGTATCTTTGAACCCTTCTTTTGATTTGTAATGCCTGCCCTACCCTTCCAACCTCACCGTTTACCCAAATTACATTATGGCAGAAGAACTAAACGGAAATTGTCTGATTGCTCAGTCAGGTGGCCCAACAGCGGTCATCAATTCCAGCTTGGCTGGTGCGATTAGCGAGGCTCTTAACCACCCCTGTATCGAGGAGATCTACGGTGCCCGCAACGGCGTCATTGGGATCCTCCAGGAAGATTTGATCGATCTGGCAGAAGAGTCGCAACAGGTCATCCGCGGGCTTCGCACGACTCCTGCATCCGCCTTGGGCACCTGCCGCTACAAGTTGCGCAAGCAGGAGGATTTTGAGCGAATTCTTCAGGTTTTTGAGACCCACAACATCCGCTATTTTTTCTACATTGGTGGAAATGACTCGCAGGACTCCGCAGATCGCATCGCCGCTCTCGCCACCGAGCGGGGCTACGACCTACGCGTAATCGGAATCCCCAAGACCGTCGACAACGACCTCGTCGCCACCGACCATTGCCCAGGGTATGGCAGTGCGGTTAAATACCTGTGCACCACCGTCCAGGAAATGGCCTGCGACGCGCGCTCCATGGGCAACCACGATTACGTGGGGATTCTGGAAGTCATGGGACGCAACGCCGGATGGCTCGCCGCTGGTACTTCTCTCGTCAAGAGAAAGGACCGTCCCGACGATCCTCCTCACATCATTCTTCTCCCTGAAGTGCCGCTTTCCCAGCAAAAGCTTATGGAGGACATCCAACGGATCCTTCAGAAAGAGCGCTATTGTCTCATCGTCGCCAGTGAAGGACTGGTCGATGAAGACGGAAACTACCTGACCACTTCCGGCGGATCGACGGACGCCTTTGGCCACGCCCAGCTTGGAGGCGTCGGCGAGTATCTCCGCAATCTCATCGAAGAGCAGTTTGGCCTTCGCTCCCGCGCCGCCAAGCTCGGGCACGCCCAGCGAGCCGGGGCTCACTGCGCATCGGAAGCCGACAACGAAGAAGCCTTCCTCGCCGGACGGGCTGCGGTCGAGGCAGCCGTCGGAGGCGAGAGCGGGAAAATGGTGACGCTCCTCCGCGCCGAAAAAGAAACCTACGAATGCGTGACTGGTCTCGCGCCACTTTCCGAGGTGGCCAATGGCGTGAAAAAACTGCCCGAAGACTGGATCAACGAAAACGGCGTCAGCATGAACCACCAGTTCATCAAGTATGCCCAGCCGCTTATCCAAGGGGAAAGTTCGCCGGATTACGAAGAAGGGCTGCCCAGCTTCGTGAGGATTCGTGGCCGCCGGGTAGAAAGAAATCTTGAGCCCTACGAGGTCGAGTAAACCGCGGGCTTCCGGGAGGACTCCGCTTTTCGCTTGGCCGGACCATCGCAAGAGTGGTGTCCTTCTACATCCCACGTCACTGCCGGGAGATACCGGCATCGGCACCCTCGGTGGAGAAGCCTACCGCTTTGTTGATTTCCTGCAGGAGGCAGGATTCTCCCTCTGGCAAACCTGCCCTCTCGGGCCGACCAGTTTCGGGGACTCTCCCTACCAATGCCTCTCCGCGTTTGCCGGAAATCCCTACCTGATCGATCTGGATGAGCTCGTCCGCCTCGGGCTCCTTTACGAAGACGAAGTCGAACCCTCCAGGACCCCTCCCGGATGTGCCGTGGATTACGGGGCTCTCTGGCATCTGCGCCCCAGGCTGCTCCACTTGGCATCGGAGCGGTTCGCTACGGTTCGCGAGAAAGTGGAAGACTATTACGGACCGCTCCGGGATTTTGCGGAGAAGCAATCCGGCTGGTTACAGCCTTACGCTTTATTCCGTGCCCTGAAAGAATACTTTGACTATCGCCCATGGTTCGATTGGCCGGAAACCTACCGTTCCTACGAACGGGCGACCGAGCAGGACCTCGATCCCTCCGTCCATGCGGGCGTAGACGAGCATACGTTTGTCCAATACCTCTTCTTTTCCCAATGGAAGCGGCTGAAAAGCTATGCAGAGAACAAAAGGATCGAGCTGGTGGGTGACATCCCGATCTTTGTGGCGCTGGATGGGGCGGACGTCTGGCAACACCCCTCTTACTTTCGACTCGACGAAAAGCTTCGGCCCAAAGCGGTAGCCGGAGTACCGCCCGATTACTTTTCGGAAACCGGTCAACTCTGGGGCAACCCGCTCTACAATTGGAAAGCCCTCAAAGAAGATTCCTTCGGCTGGTGGATGGATCGGTTCAAACTGAACTTTGAACTCTTCGACTGGGTGCGAATCGATCACTTTCGGGGTTTCGAAGCCGCCTACAGCATTCCGGCGACAGCGAAAGACGCCCGCAAGGGCAAGTGGGAGAAGGGTCCGGGTCTTCCCTTCTTCAAAGAGCTTCAAAAGCACTTTCCTGACGCCAAGGTAATCCTCGAAGACCTCGGGGTCATCACTCCGGAAGTCGACGCGATTCGGGAAGCGACCGGACTACCCGGCATGTCGGTCCTCCATTTCGCTTTCGACAATCCCTCCAACCAGTATCTCCCACACAATCTTCAGCCAAAGACCGTCCTCTACCCCGGCTCCCACGACAACGATACGACCGTTGGCTGGTATGCCAGCGAGAATGAGAAGGTCCGCGATTACGTCCGCCGTTACCTCAGGGTTTCCGGGGACGAAATTTCCTGGGATCTCATCCGGGCGGGCTACGCCTCCGTCGCGCAAGTCTTTGTCATCCCCTTCCAGGACCTCCTGTCGCTCGGCACCGAAGCCCGCTTCAACCGCCCCGGCACCGCCGAAGGCAATTGGACCTGGCGGGCCTCTCCCGACATGCTGGATCAAGTGAGAAAAGAAAGCGCTGCCTACCTGAAAGAGCTATCCCAACTCTACTACCGAAACAGCTGAGTACGCCTCGCCAGTACGGTAAATCTACAGGGCGTCCAACGGACTCACGATCCCAAACGGCTTCTTCATCACGTGGGTGTAGATCTGGGTTGTTTCTACCGAAGCATGGCCCAACAGGTCCTGAACGGTGCGAATATCCGCACCACCTTCCAGCATGTGAGTCGCAAAACTGTGACGCAGCACGTGAGGAGTTACCCTTTTCTCGATTCCAGCCTTTCTAGCCGCTTCCCGAACCGCAGTTTGGTAAGAGTTTCCGAGAGCGTGGTGGCGAAGAAGATCCCCTGTTCTCGGGTCCTTTCCGAGGCGGCTATGGGGGAATAGGTACTGCCAGCTCAGCTCCGACCGTGCGATCTTGAATTTGCGACTCAGCGCGTCACTCATGCTCGCCCCCGCGAAACCGTTGGCTACGTCCTCCCCGTGGAGTTTCCTCACCTGTTCTACCTGTAGTTGAAGGGGCTCGACTAACGAACCTGGCAATACCGTCACGCGATCCTTATCGCCCTTTCCTCCGCGAATAACTATCTGACCGCGATCAAAATCCAAATCCTTTACGCGCAGACGGAGCAGCTCGTTGATTCGCAGGCCCGTGCCATACTGCAGTCGCCCCATCAATCGAAATCTGGTTGGAAGCAATTCGAGTAGACGAGTCACCTCTGGTTTGGAGAGCACCACTGGAACTCTTTGCCGTTTCGTAGCCCTCGTAGCCCCGTGAAAGTTCACCTCTGATTGATTGAGGACATGTCGAAAAAAGAAGAGAAGCGCATTGAAACACTGGTTCTGCCCAGAAGGTGAAATCTCTTCTTTCTCGGCCAAATGGCTGAGGAACTGGACGACCTCTGTAGCGTCTGCCTCTATCGCAGTCTTGGGGTAAAGAAATGCTTCAAACCGTCTGAGCCAGCTCATGTAGGATTTCTCCGTAGCATAGGCTACATGGCGGCGACGTAACGCCGACCGCATCGCCGGTCCAGCTCGATCCTTGGCAATCAACTCCTCGAAGTACCACTTCATGGCGGCCCCCCATTGATCCCTTTGCCACTCCTCGGGTTCAGAAGACATCACGGCATCACGCCAGAATATTAGTCCATTTTCGCGATTTGTGGGATCACCCAGTTCCTTCTTAGAGCAATAACCAAAATACCACTTCAGTGTGATCCACCAGCGCCGCCTCTCCTCAAGAGGAGCCTCTTTGTAGTCCTTTAAGTGCTTTCGAACCCATTCGTGCATGTCGTATATCAGCCAAGTGAAACCAACTATGGTTTTTCAATAAAATTATACGACATCAATCTGCCAACACTGATTCCCCTTTAAGCAGCTCAAATGGCCGTAATTGCCTCCAATAGCTGAACTTCTAGATTCTGATAGAGTTAAATCTTCTTTCCAAAACAGGCTAACTCCTATAACTTTGCCATCACCATAGGTGAAAAAAATCGTTTATACTAATAGTTCTACCATAGAAAATGAAAGTTTGCGGAATTCTACAGATATTCATGGCCGTAGGCATTCTTGGAGTTCTTTATTTCTTGATTCCCTTCTCTCTCGGCTTCGGAGGATTCTTCGGTTGGCTGATCGTTCTTGCGGCTATCCCTCCGTCTTTTGCGTTGGCCTTTTTCCTCTTCATCAGAGGAGTTTCTGCATGTCGCACCAAAACAGAACAAATTTAGAGAAGACGAATATCCTCAAGCGAATAAAACTGATCGATGCCCATAGGCCTAATAACCCCGAGTAGAACAAGACGGAGCAGGGCAACCCGATAACCATCCCGAAAAATCCTAAAAACCGCACGGACTAGGAACCCCCTTGGCGGGTTGCCTGTCCTCACCGTTCGAAGAAATGAAACATCACTTACTGCTAATCCTATCCTGTATTATCTCAAGTGGTGTGTTCGCCGGTACGCCGTTCACCGTTTTTACTCCAGGGGAGTACGACATATCGATAGATCTCAAACTCAACGACGACTTTGAAGAAATCAGAAACAAGAAACACACTGATCACCGAGCTGACAGTGTTGAGTGGCGTGAATCAATTATTCAAAGCAAACTAAAGCTCTCATGCACAGGCGAGATGACACCTTCAAATCACAACCCTACCGGAAGTGCTGAGTTTATTGCAGTGAAGGAAGAAAAGGAAAGCTGGGAGTATGGAGTTTGGAGGATTCACTTCAGCGGCGGTGAAGATGTAGTTGGATATTCGAGTCACTTTGGACGAGATGCGGTTGGCGGGTCTCCATTCCCGGAAAAATATGTGGTTTCATATCATTTCATCGGAAAAATTGAATCCGATTCAGAGGGTTTCAAGAAAAATTCCGATAGATTAAAAGGTAAGGCAGTGTTAATGATGAACTCGGTCATTATTGCCGAAGGTAGTTTTTCACTAATCAGAAAATGAATTCGAACAAATCGCTTCACAGAACGGCTTACAGCCGTCCGTGAGCTCGACGTTCTTTAAAATGAAAACTAACTGGAATACTAAATCATGGGATGAAGCGATGAGGTTATTTAAGAAGTTCTATCCTAATTCCTATTTTAGTCACCCAGAAGAAATTAATCTCGATTCTATATACTTATTCATGAAGATTTCCGATCAATCTCTGGAACGAAAACTTTATGATGAATCGAAAGATAGCGTAAGCTGTTTTAAAGAGATTTTAGGAAAATCATTAGCACAAGAACATAACAAAAGAGTGCTTATATTCCCAGATATAGGTTGTTCTCTTGAAGAGCCGTTCATATGTGCATCGAATAGGTTTTTTGAGAGAATAGAAGAAGGAAGGAAGAGATTAGCCCACCCGAAAGAGATGGAGTTTATTGATGGCTGTAGCGATATATTAATTATTTTTGAACATAGTAAGAAAATGATACTGATTGATCATGAAGGAGGTTATATAATTGTAAATCCAAACAAGAAAGAACAATCCGATGGAGCTAACCCGGATAAGTCCACGGCGTCATGATTCTAGCAGAGCATAGAAGTCATGCCGCAGTAGCCTTATCCGTGTAGCTCATCTCAGCGTTATACAAACGACAATATGACGGAGAAAAGACCGACACTTTTCAGTCCCGCAGTAGGCAGAAAGGGTATGACTACCTTGCACTATGCAGCCTACTGCGGTGATCTAAAAGCACTAAGAGCATGCTTAGAGTCCAGCAACGATATACATGAGAAGGATTCTTACCGTGGCTATAACGTTGCACATTGGGTTGCAGATATGTCCGCTACAAGCACTCACACGAGAGAAATGCTCAGGCTTTTGATCGAACATGGAATAGATCTTTCGGTCCCTAGTGATAACAATGAAACGGTATTAAGTCTGTTAAAAGAAGAGGAAACGAAAGAAACTGATGTCTTGGTCGACGAGCTCGAGAGAACCGGGACCATTTCTTAAACGCATAGTATAACCACACGGTGGTCTCAATTCCCTCCACGCTCCGCGCTACGGTCTTGAGACACCTCGACGTTCGACGGAAAGAAAATGAGAAGACAGAACTGGTCCATTCTAGCTACGCTTTGCTTTCTTTGTGCGAGCTGCACACATGTAACAGAAAAGGGCACCAAGAAAATAACGGTTCTTAATTCCGAAAATCTCATGCCAGCTGAAGGAGTTCCACTAGTCTATTATTATTCAAAAAGACCATATTGGATCGTAGGCGAAATTGCCGAGAGTGAGCCCTTTGTTACCAACGAGAACGGTTTTGCCTATGTTCCCAGTAGAAGAAGCATGTATATTGCAGAGGGCTCAATATGGCAATCTGGCTTTCTTCAAGAGCGTACGTTACATCCAGAGAAAGACACAAAAATTTACTATGCCTCCCCAAAGAAGGTCGAACAAGACGAGTAGTCAACCCGAGTTCCGCGCCTTGCCTTGTGCTTGAGCCCTCTGGCTCGGGTCACTACTCTCGACGTTCTCCGAAAAAATGAAGGATTTCATCTCAATTCTTTTGGTTATTTCGATTCTGAAGTCAGTGGTTGGCTGCTCAAAATCAGAAGATTATTTCGTCGTGAGATTTAGCTTTAAGGTTGAGCATGAGAATCAGGATATCGTGTCCACTTACGTCAGGTCAAAGCTTGGAAGCAAAGTGGTTCTCGGGTATGCCTACGATGACACAGAATCCGTTTTGGGGTTTGCTTCGAATCACATAACTGACGTGGAAATAATTGAAGAGTTTCCCGCATTAAAGCTCTCACTTTCAGAAAAAGAGAATGTGCTGATTGCTGGGATCAGCATCTCAGACCTTTCAGGTCTAAAAGAACTAAATGAGGAAGAGTAGAACCAAGCGGAGCAGGACAACCCGATAACCATCCCGAAAAATCCTAAAAATCAACCGGACTAGGAACCCCATTGGCGTGTTGCCTGTCCTCGACGTTCTGCGAAAAAATGAAATCGAAACTACTGTATGTTGAGCACAAGTCTGGATTCTCAGACGATGGGCCCGCATGGATAGGAAAAGGAACCTTCTCGAAGAGCGGACGGACCATCTACTTCAACGGTCAGGCATTTCAGTCGATGAAAGGCGGCGGAATCGGTGCAAATTATTACGATTTAGAGACTGCCGAAGAGTATTGGATATCTGGAGTGAAAAAGAATGAAACGAATCGGCACTGGGCGGGTTCGGGACCTATCCAGATAGATCGAGAAGTCGTTGAAGAGTTCTTGGTCCTAAGAAGAGAAAGAGAATTGAACCCGAAAGAATTCCGGATCACCGAACTTTCAAAAAATGACATAAAATCTAGGATCTACGAGGGGCAGAACCAAACGACGCAGACAACCAGTGAACCATCCCGCCAAACCTGAAAATCAACCGGACGACTGAGCCTAACAGGCTGGTTGTCTGGTCTCCACGTTAGCCGATAGATCCGTGAAACTAAGAGGGGCTCAGCTTGAGAACTTTTCCGTCCTATACGACAAGTCGAGACGGTCCAGAATAGTTTTACGCTACGAAAGACGCTTTGATTCTCTTGGAGGAGCCGATTTTCATTCGCTGGTTCTCCAGAATCGATTGATGGGATGCTGGATAAAGAAAACAGAGATTACAGCAGAAAAATTCAATTCTGGCTGTGAAGCAGAGAGGTGGATCAGGCGTCTACATAGCTTTGATGCAGAGAGATCAACAGCAATACTTCTAGTTGCAGAAGGCGACGCACCAAAGGGTTCGCCAAGGGTGCATTTCAACTACTCTTGGAGACGGTGGAACTTGGTCCAAAACAGAGAAGAAGAATACTATTTTGAATGCAGTACCCCTTTTGACCATTTTAGAGCACCTGAAGGCTAACAAAACGGCATAGGCAACCCGATGAACGCGCCCGTGAAATCGACACCCCACAGATCGCTGGACCTCTCAGGCCGGGTCGCCTAGCCTTCACGTTAGCTACGGAAATGACATGGATTTTTGTTTACGTTTTGTGGCCATTCTGGTTTTGGCTCCTTCCCACTTTTTCCGGAAATGAATGGGAAGGACGATTCCTGGTATTCTATGTAGCTTCTTCAGCTGTGCTACTGGTCTGGCTTCATATTGGCAGAGCGAGAAGTGAAGGTAGATATTCGAGTAAGAAGCGACTATGGATATGGATTATCAGAACTTTCCCCATTTTCAGTCCTTGGCTCCTTTGGGGTGTGTTTTACTTTATTTTCCTGCCACTATTCTACTATTGAAAGGAAGAGCTAACAAGACGAGTAGTCAACCCGAGGTATGCGCCGCCGAGTTGTGCTTGAGTCTCTTGGCTCGGGTCACTACTCTCGACGTTCGGAAAAAGAATGAGAAGAATCGAGAGGGAAAGAATCCTCTGAAGAGGCGGAAGAGAAACCACTCAGACGCTGAAAAGGAAACCGAATGGACGCTGAGAGAAAACCAGCAGGACGCACACACCACCACTCCTCCGAATCGGGTAGCGAGGGGGAATGACCCCCCCGCCCCCACACCACCGGCCATACGGGTCCGTAGCACGGCGGTTCCGAAGAATCAGTGACCGAGAATCAGAGCTTTGCTTGATCTCGGTATTTGAAGGTGATCCAGAGGT